>JAOAPP010000062.1 GCA_025462985.1 Bryobacterales bacterium
TGCGTTCTGCAAGAAATGGATTGATCGAAACGGAGAGGCCGGGGAATTGCGCAACTGCATCGCGGACCTCCTCTTCTGTTTTTTCTGGAAGCTCATCTTTCACGGTGTTCAGGTCGACGTGGAATTCGCTGTAGTGGACTCCAGAAGTATCATCGGCCAATTCGGCGCGGCCAACTTGCTGTGCGACGACGCGAATGTCCGGGTTCTCTACCAGCTTGGCTGTAATTCTTTTTCCGAGTCTCACGCTTTCACGCAGAGAGGTTCCCGGAAGCGATGTAGCATGAACGATAAAGTGGCCCTCCCGCATTTCCGGCAGAAACTCTCCCCCCAGAAAAGGAAGCGTGACCAACGCCCCAATGAATAACAGGAACGCTCCGGCAACTAACGGCAACGGGTGAGGGGAGACTCTTGTCAATAACCTCCCGTATCCGCCCTTCACCTTCAACACGTAGGAAGGCTCCCGGGCGCGATCGAGAGCTGCCGGGAGAAGAAGGTAAGAGAGTGCCGGCGTCACGGTGAGAGCTACGAGGAGCGATCCCAAGATGGCTAGAATGTAAGTCCAACCGAGGGGCGCAAAGAGCCGCCCTTGAATTCCCGACATGGTGAGAACAGGAATAAAGACGAGTGCCACGATAAAGGTCGCGTAGACGACCGCGCTCCGTACTTCAACAGAAGCGTCGTGAACAATTTGATAGAGCTGGCCCGGAGCCAGCGGCTTCGGCGCTTCGCGAAGCCTGCGGAAGATATTTTCCGAGTCGATAATGGCATCATCCACGACCTCTCCAAGAGCGATCGCCAATCCCCCGAGTGTCAGCGTGTTCAGGCTCTGTCCAAATGCATTCAGGATGATGATGGCAAGCAACAGTGAGAGCGGAATGGCGGTCATCGAAATGAACGCGACGCGCAGGTTAAATAGGAACAGCAGCAACACAACCGCAACCAGGATGCCGCCAATCCACAGTGAAGTGCTGATGTTGTGAATGGCTGCGGTAACGAAGTTCGCGGGCCGGAAGAGATCGGGATACACGCGAATCTGTGCGCCCGCGATAGCCGGTTGCAACTCCGTAAGGGCTTGCTCGATATTGTGGGTCACGTCGAGGGTGTTCGCGCCATACATCGAACTGACCTCAACCAAAACTCCCTCCTGGCCCATGATCGTTGCGTCTCCGATCTTCGGCTCAGGGGCTGCGGCGGCGATTGCGACATCCTTCAGCCGCACCGTTATTCCGTTTACGACGGAAACAACAGCATCTTGCAGGTCAGCGGGCTGAAGCAGCTGTCCTTGCGTCTGAAGCACTACTCGTTGATTAGCCGTTTCGATGAAGCCAGCTCCACGAACGCCGGTGACTCCGTGAGCTGCGGCAACGATTTGGTCAACGGAGACGTGGAAGGCTGCAAGCCGATCAGGGAGAAGCTGAATTTGTAACTGTTTGACTTCGCCGCCGAACAGGGCCACGCGAGCAACGCCGGGTACCCCTAGCAGTCGTGGCCGCATGGTCCATTCAGCGAAGGTTCGCAGGTCCATGGGCGACAGTTTGTCCGACGTCAGCCCCACGATAAGAGTGAGACTGGTTGCCCCAACCAAGGGCGCCATGTTCGGTGTGGCTACGCCCGCTGGCATCTGGGTTGCGACTTCGGTCAGTCGTTCACCCACCATTTGCCGCGCCCGGTAAATTTCTGTCCGGTCTTCAAACACGACGGTAACAACGGAAAGCCCCTGGATGGATTGAGACCGAATCGATATCAGGCCCGGCGTACCGTTCAGGGCGTATTCAACTGGGCGGGTGACGAGCGCCTCCACATCGTTTGAAGATAAACCCGGCGCCTCGGTCTGGACGACGACTTGCGGCGGCGCGAACTCCGGATAGACATCATATTTGGCATTCTGCGCTGTGTAGATCCCGTAGGCGACTACGAGACAGGCTAACGCCACTACAACACCACGGAAGCGGATGGAGAAACCAACGAGTGCAGAGAGCACTATTCCTCGTCTCTCATTTGCGATTTAAATTCCTCGGATAGAACCGTTTGTGCACCGTTCGTAACCGTTCGATCTCCCGAGGCAAAGCCGCTGGTGACGAAGTACCCGTCCTCGCGCGGATTACTGATCGAAACAGGCCTTCGCTCGAAGCTTGCGGGGCCGGTCTGAAGGTATACGTAAGGCCTGGCTTCAACTCGCACGACGGCGGATTGCGGGATAACAATTCCTCGTCGGGCTGATGCCGCGGAGGGAATGTACGCGGTCACTGCTGCACCAGGCCGCAGGCCGAAGCTTGTGCTGAGCAGACGGAATAAGAACGATGTCCCCTGAGCATTTGGATCTACGGCGGCACTGATGGCGATGCGGTCAGCTCGAAGCGCGGGGTTATCTTCGGAGCCGGCAGGTACGATGCGAGCCGACGAAGAACCGGGAGCAACTTGCTCGCCGACCGGAACACTGATCCGTGCCAATAGATGATTAAATTTGGCAACGCGCAGAATGGGCGCACCGGCCTGAACAGACTCACCAGGCTGCACCAAGATCTCAGCGACTTCCCCACTCCGCTCTGTCCGCAAGGGACGGCCGGCCTGCAAAGAGCTGTTCAACACACGTTCAGTCGCCGTAGCGGCGGCGTAGCGTGCCCGATTGGACTCCAATGCCGCCAGCGCCTCTTGCACAACGCGATCCGCTACGTTCTGTTGATCGGCGTTGAGTACGCGGGCGCGTTCGTAGGCAGACTGAGCCGTTGCGAGCGATGCTTTCGCGGATTTGACGTCCGACTGGGCCGTTGCAAGTTGAGTACTCAGACCCACGCTTTCACCCGGAGTAAAGAGGGGCTGGATACTACCAACGTCCGCTCCGGTCGCCAGCCGGTCTCCTATTTCTGGCCAGCGGTGCTTCGGAGCCGTGGACAGAGTTCCAGTGACAGGTGCGCGCAGGATGAAAGAACTTGCGGGATCTTCTTCAAGTCTTCCGTAAGCGACGATCTCCGGAGTCCAGCTCTGCACCGAAAGCGTCTGTGTGCGAATGCCTGCGAGATTCTGCTCGGCCGGGCTCAACTCGACGACCCCTTCCCCCAATTTCTGGGTAGAGGCATGATTGGGCCTGGGATTATCATCTGCATCTTTCTTGCCTTCGCACCCGGCCAGACTTAGTGTGGCGACCAGGAGTAGTGCGAGCCACAATCGGTTCATTGCCTACCTGCCGGTCGCGGACTGGGCGTCTTAGGAAGCGCAAACTCAGTGCCGTCGAGTGGATGTTGCACGGCATCCTCCAGACTTCCGAGAACAGTTTCCGCGCGCTGTAGAGCATCGACACTGGTCTGCTGGGCGGTAACAGTGAGCAAATGGGCAACGTTCAAGTTGAGGCGGTCTCCCTGCCCGGCTGTCATTTGGGCACGCGCTGCAGACTCTCTAGCGACTTGCACTCGCAGGAACCGCTCATTCGCTGTGCTCCACTCGTTCAGTGCTCCCCTGTAGCTGCGCAATGCCTGCTCCATCTGTCCAATCGCTTGGGCTTGAATACTCCGAAACCGCGCTTCCACCTGCTTACGCTGAGCTTCGGCCTCCGCAATCGGCCCTTGGTTATGGTGAAGAATTGGCAACATGCTCAGACCAATGCCCAGGGTGTAATCGGCGAAGCCTTCTTGAAAGGCATAAGCCGGGCTGAGTTGAATGTCTGGGTATTGCTTGGCAATCGCAAGCCGCAACGACGCATCCGCAGCCGCATATTCAGACAAAGTGCTGCGTACGTCTGCACGATTGAGCAGGCCGGCGCGCTGAACCGTAAGCAGAGGTAAGTCATGTTCGGTGGGTGGATGTTCGAAAGAAGAGTCTTTGATCGGAATGTTTTCGAGCGTCGACGCCGGAACTCCCACCGCACTGGCCAGTACGGCCAGACTGTTCGATGCTTCTCCTTCGGCTGCTCGTAGCGAAACCTCCGTGGCGGCACGCTCGGCTCGCACAACATCGAGTTCCGGTTTTGAATTGTCTCCCACCGCAAGTCTTTTTGAAAAAATCTCAACTGCTCCTGAGCGCGACTGCAGCTCGGCGTTGAGCAAATCTACACGGCGCTGAGCAAAGATGAAGCTGACAAGGGCAGATCGCACTCTGCTGCGCAGACTCCAAGCGGTCTGTGTGAAATCAAGTCGCGCGGATTCGGCCAGTTTTTCTGCCTGCAGAATCCGGTAGCCACGTTTTCCAGCAGTCTCGATGGTGAATGTTGGAGATCCCGCATACGTGGCCGCCGATTCCGGATTTTTACTGTAGCCGCCATCGCCGGACGCGGATGGATTGATCCTTTGCCTGGCGGTCACCACAGCTGCGTCAGCCGCTTCGACGCGAGTCCGCGCTACATCCAAGTCAGGATGGAAAAAGTAGGCGACGAGCGTGAGCGTGGTGAGATCTAAACTCTTCGGAGGCCATGAAAGATCTTCTTTTCGGGTCTCCTGGCGAACGAATTGGCTCAGCGTTGGAGTGGCAAGGGTTCGGTCCTGGTATTGCTTCTGGGCTTCGACTGGATCGAGTGGATGCGCCTGGTAGTGAATGCAAGCCGATTGCAGCAACAGCGAGGCAAGGAAACACAGGGACGCAAAGCGGTTAGCCACCCTTCGAGCGTACGGAAACGCGCCTGACGCAAACGTGACGCGGAAATTACGATTTCGTCATCTAGAGCAGAAGAGTGACCGCGGTACCCTGGCCCAGCGAACTGGCGATATGAACTTCTCCACCATGTAGTTGAGTGATGCTTTTCACAATTGCTAAACCGAGTCCCGTGCCGCCGCCGTCGAACGTCCTTGCAGGATCTACCCGGTAGAGACGATCGAACACTCTTGAGATGTCGCCCTCGGGGATGCCTGCTCCGGTGTCCGCCACCGTTACCGAAAGTCTCCCCCCAGTCTTCTTCGCTGCCAACGT
>JAOAPP010000068.1 GCA_025462985.1 Bryobacterales bacterium
TGCTCGTCGGCCCTGGGCTCCAATCCCAGCAGCTCTGTCACACGAAGGAAGAGGTCGCCCACTGAATCCGGAACGTAGAGCTCGCGGACAGATGTCAGGTGCCTGCCGTGCCCCCGAAACAGCACACCCGAACGGAAGTCGCCCGCCCGGTCAACACTCAGCACAGATGCGTTCTCAAAGGGCGATGCGTAATAAGCCGAAGCGGCGTGTGCCTGGTGGTGTTCGACTACGATAATCTCGCTCTTCGGAAAGCGCGCACGCAATTGCAGATGCGCCGTGCTCTCTGCCCCGGTCGCGAAAGGTCTGGCAACCGCGATGCAATCGATGTCGTTCACACAGATGCCGGCAACCTGCATGGCGAGCGACAGCGCCTCTTCGGGAAATGCCCCCGGCCTGTCCTGCCGTGACACTTTCGATTGCTCGATTGCGGCAGCGATGTGTCCGCCTGTCAAAACACAACAGGACGGATCGCTCAACAGGCCGCCCAGTCCCACTATGGTTTCCGGCATGGCTAGACTTTGCGCAGCCTCTGAATGACACGTTCACGGCCGATACAGGTGAACACTGCAAACGCGCTTGGCCCGACTGTCTGGCCCGTGAGTGCCGCGCGGCTCGCGTTTATCAGCAGCCCGGCTTTGACTCCCGATTCCTCGGCCAGTTTGCGCAGATCGGCCTCTACGCTGGACTCCGTAAACTCCGGGTTGGCTTCGATCCGGTCTGCGAGTTTACGCAACAGTTCTCTGGCGCCCGGCGCATTGAGCTTTTCCAGCGCTTGCGGCTCAATCGGATAGTCATCGGAAAAGTAAGCTCGCCCCTTGCTCGAAAAATCGAGCAGCGTGGAAAATCGTGAGCGGATCGTATCCACGACGTGGTTGAAGAATGCGTCGTCCCCATACGGAGTTAAGCCGTGTGCTTCGAGCGTTTGTCGGACCAGCGGAGCCAGAGCTCCGACCGGAATCGTACGCAGATGCTGCGAGTTCAGCCACAGCGCCTTCGGGTCGATGGGGTCCTCCTCGCTGAAATTCACCACCGCGTTGCTGCGGTTCACTCCCTCGAAACTGAAGCAGGCCGTGAGTTCGTACAAGCTCATCTGCTCGCGATTGTCTTTAGGCGACCAGCCAAGCAGGCAGAGAAAATTGATATAGCCGAGCGCCAGAAAGCCATGATCCCGATAGGTCGTCACGCTAACGACCGGTCCATGACGTCGCTTGGACAGTTTCGATCCGTCCGGACCGATAAGCAGAGGCAGGTGCGCGAACTGCGGAAGCGATCTTTCAGCCGCGGCCTGAAATATCAGTACGTGCTTGAAAGTGTTTGACAGGTGGTCCTGGCCCCGCACGATATGGGTGATCCGCAGATCGATATCATCCGCGCAGGAGGCGAGATGATATGTTGGCATGCCATTACTGCGCAGAAGAGCAAAGTCTTCGATGTCCGCAGTCAGCTTCGACTGAGGCCCATACACCTGATCGTGGAACTCCACTTCGTAGGGGGCGTCGCGCTCTACCCGAAATCGAATGACAAACGGCTCTCCGGCAGCGGCGCGGGCATCGCTTTGTTCCTTGCTCAAGGAGCGCATCTCTGGATTGCAAAGCCACTGCGCCTCGCTATGAGGCCTGTCGTCCAGATCTGATGCGGGAGTAAAGTCCCGGTACGCCAGCCCGCGTTCCAGCAGATCGTACGCCACTTTCCTGTGCAGGTCGAGTCGGTCCGACTGCCGGTAGAACTCATCCCATCCAAGACCAAGCCAGTTCAAGCCTTCGTAGATGGAATTGAGCGACGCTTCGGAGTTTCGGTCGAGGTCGGTGTCGTCGATTCGAAGCACCATGGTTCCCTGATGCTTCCTCACGAACAGCCAGTTGAAGATGAAAGTCCGCGCGCTGCCGATATGGAGATAGCCCGTCGGCGAGGGCGCAAAGCGTACTCGAATCATGAAGTTCCAGTTTACGAAAAGAGCTAGTCTAAACTCGCCCGCTGAGCCAGCCGCCGCTCGAGGTCAATAAACTGTTCAATGGATAATTGCTCCGCGCGCAATCCGGCTTCCGGAAGTTTGTCGGCGGCATCTCCGTAAAATGGCCGGAGGTTGTTTCGAAGCGTTTTCCGTTTTTGTGCGAAGCTCCGGCCCACCAGCGTGAGCAGGGCAGGGAGATTGGCGGGAGCCGCCCGTTTCCTGGCAAACTTCACGGCGGCGGAGTCGACCTTCGGTGGTGGCGAAAAGGCTCCTCGCGCCACCTTGCACACCAACGATACTTCGCATATCAATTGCACCGCGACGGAAAGGTAGCCGTAATCACGTGAGTTTGGCCCGGAGAGAACCCGCTGCGCCACTTCCCATTGCATGAGAAAGACCGCGGTCTGAAAGCGCTCGTCGAGCGCCAAAAATTTCTCAATAATGGGCGAAGTGATGTAGTACGGAAGATTTCCGGTGATGGTAGCAGGACCCCACTGGGCGAGATCGGTTTCGAGCACGTCGCCATGCTGTACATGAAACCGGGAATCTTCCGCAAATTCGCGTTTCAGACGATGGACGAGCGATGCATCAAGCTCGACGGCATGCAGTTCGTCAGTGTGTGGAAGCAGGTGGCGGGTGAGGGCACCGCGCCCGGGCCCGATCTCGACGACGCGAGGAACGTGGGCGCCGCAAGCAGTCGCCGCGAGGCGCTCGAGGATAGGCTCCTCGACAAGAAAATGCTGGCCCAGCTTTCGGGGCAAGTTACTGGCGGAAGACTAGCGGTGTCAGTTTGATACTGATATCGCCGGTCACCGGGTGAGCAAGCGCGAGAACGCTCGGAAACTGCGGAAGTGCGATGTTCCTGTAGCTCAGTCGACCCGGATCGCCGCTGAAGGAAGCCACTCCGTCGTGCACGAAGTAATCCTGGATGTGACCCTTGCCGTCCAGGCTGATATTCAATGTGATATCTGAATTGACGCTGATCGGTACCAGGTTTGCGCCCTCCTGCTCCGCATACATCAGGGGAACCTCGTATGTGACGCCGTGCTTGGTCGTCGTGATCGTTAAGGCGAGCGAGGCAAAAAGCAGCACACTCGAAAGCAATCCTCCGGTGGCCGGAATCGTCAGTGGACGCATCAGTTCGTCCATCCTGAACTTCCACTTCTGCCATAACAGGAGCAGCCGGGAACCGCGCGTTTGCGCCAATGCCTGCTTTTCTCGTGAAGCGATGATGCGCAGTTTCGTTGTGAGACCGGAGGACGGCGGAGGCGTAGGCAGACTCTGCAAATTAGATCGCAAACAGCGAATCTCGTGGATGTAAGTGGCGCACCCGTCGCACTCACGCAGGTGCGCCGTAATGCGGGACTGCTCGCGGTCGCGCAGCCTCCCGTCAACATAAGCGGTGCTCTGGCGCTTAGTGCTCAAGCAAGTCATGTGCCTTCCATCTTTTGTCACGTATAAGCCTGGGCAAAGCCCGGATCGACTCGTTGTGTGAGTTCGCGGCGTAAAGCTTCCCGTCCGCGAAGAATTCTGGATTTTACGGTGCCGAGCGACAATTGCAGGATCTCGGCGATCTCCTCATAGCTCAGGTTTTCGATGTCCCGGAGAACAACTGCGGTCCGGAACGCCGGATTGATTTTCGTGAGCGCCTGTTCGATCAGGCTCCTCGTCTCGCTATCCAGCGCCTGGTCGTAGGGCGACCTGCCTGGGTCTGTCGCCAGTTCCACAATGTGCGTTTGATCTTCGCGCTCGCTCTCCAGCGGCACCTCGCAGCGGCAATGCCGGGAGAACCACCGCCGGTGATTGTGAGCTTCGTTCACGGCAATCCGGTAAATCCACGTTCGCAGGCTGCTTTGTTCTCGAAACGCGCTGACGCTTCGGAACACTTTCAGGAACACATCTTGCACCACATCCGACGCGTCGCTTGGATTCCCAAGGAGGCGATAGACGACGTTATAAACAGGCTGGTGAAACCGCTGGATGAGTTCCTCATAGGCTTCATCGATGCCCGCTCGCAGACCGCGCAAAATTCTGGAATCCTCTTCGGAGATCCCCGGTGGAGAGCCAGCCAGGATGGATAGCGAACTCGTATTTCCCATTGTCGGCCGACCCATTTTATCGAAATTTTACTACAGCAAGCCGGCTGTGAGCCGGCATTAGGACCTCCAAAACATTAGAAACCGGCGAGATAGAAGAAGTTCCCTCAACTTTGGCCAACGATATGGGAGACGGCCGTTGAGTCGCAAACCTTCCGGTAATACGCCTCGTACTGCGGAATGATCAGATTGGTGCAGAAACGCGCTTCGGCGGTCTTGCGAGCCGCCTCAGCCATGCTGGAATGCAACTGGTCGTCGGTGAGAAGGGCGATTAGCCGCTCCGCCTGCTTTTTGGTGTCGCCTACCGGCTCCATGAAGCCGTCCACCCCGTGAGTGATCAGGTCCGGTACACCCCCAGTTCGCGTCGCGACGGGCGGGACACCGCACGCCATCCCCTCCAGGGCGGCCAGCCCGAATGCCTCCGTCTCACTGGGAAGGTGAAGCGCGTACATCTGTGGAATGAGTCGCTCCATGTGATCCTGCTTACCTAAGAACCGGACGTGCTTGTCTACGGCCAACTCGCGCGCCAGCCGCTCTGCCGAGCCCCGGTCCGGACCATCTCCCGCCATGACCAGTTCCGCATCTACCTCCTTCCTGACTGCGGCGAAGGCCTGGATGCAATCGAGCACGCGTTTCACCGGACGGAAGTTCGAGATGTGCAGAATGCGCTTCCGCCCGGTTCGCTGCGCCTCGGGATCTGGCTTGTACAACGAACAGTTAACGAAGTTGTGGATCACCTCGATGGGATTGGACACTCCAAAGAACTCCACTGTTTGCTTCCGCATGTACTCGCTGATGGTGGTGATACCGTCCGAGCGCTCAATCGAGAACTTCGTGATGGGGAAGTAGGACCGATCCGTGCCCACCAGGGTGATGTCGGTGCCGTGCAGCGTCGTGATGAAGGGCAGCCTGCGGCTGGTGGTCATCTGCTGGGCGAGCAGCGCCGAGATGGAGTGCGGAATGGCGTAATGCACGTGCAGCAGGTCCAAATCCTG
>JAOAPP010000115.1 GCA_025462985.1 Bryobacterales bacterium
TTGCAGCATGCAGCGGTGGACGGCCCGAGACTGTTCCTGTCACTGAGGATGGTTTCAAGCTCCAGTAGCGGTTCACGCTTGCTTTTGGCTGCGCTCAGAAGGGAGTCCGCGCTCTCAAACCAAGATCGAACGTGTAGTAGCTCACGTTTGTCTTGCTCCCAACTGACAAGCCCCTCAAATCGAGCTTCTGTCCGACGTATCGAACCTGTGGCGTCAGACTGAACAGAACCAATATCGGAATATCGATTCCTGCGCCGAGCTCGTAACCGGGATTGCGATCGGTCGCAATCTTCGTGGCGTTGGTGCCGGTGTTCGTTCCATTGATCTCATTGAACGTCACTCCCGCTTTTACCCACGGTTTGACGATCGGAATGAGCGGAACTCCAAGTCGCACTCCCGCGCTTACTCCGGTGAGCCGATATTTTCCATTCGGTCCGCAGGCAGCCGGGTCGCAGCCGAAGTCGATTCGATCGTAGCCCGCATAGAATCCGAGCACGCCGAGTCCGACTCCCGCGTCGAGTCCGTAGCCGAAACCGGTTGTAGCGCATCCAATCGCTCCGTCCTGCGACGTGGTGTTCCCAGATCCAGCAAACGTTCCGCATCCACCAAACGTTCCGCTTGGCACTCCGGCACCGACTCTAACGCCGCCGTACAGAAGCTGCGCGTGCAGCGGCGAAGCTGCGGCAGTAATCACGAGTCCGGCAATCGCGCATCTGGCAATAAATTTCATTTACTCCTCTCAATGTGTGGCAGCGCTGCCTTTATCAACACGTTGGAGCGTTATGCCTTCGGAGCTTAGGGATCTCACCACTCCGTTGCTGACCTGAAACGTAACCAGCGCCATGCCCTGCCATGCCTGATCAAAATGGATTCGGAACGTATCGTTTTCCCAATGCTCGAGATTCCCCGCAAAATTGCGCCCTGCAGTCAATCGAAGCGTCCCGCCCTTCTCAACTATGTCCATTCTGCCAAAAAGGGAATCCTGATACGACCCTGCATACTTTGACAACGGAAGGGTCGGTCTTGTTCCCAATGCGCGCGTCGCAAACTCCGATTTGCTCACCGAGTCGTTAACAGCGCGGCGCTTCGTAAACACCGCGTTCAGCTCCGAGCTCCAGTCGCGCGGCTGATCGCCCAGAAAAAGATCAATCGCCTTGTACATCAATGCGTGACGGATTTCGGCGTGATCGACATTCGCGAAAACGTAGACCCCAAAGCGTTTGTCCTGAATCAAGCCGATAATCGATACGAAGCCGTCCAGACTTCCGGTGTGGAAGTTGAGCATGCGTCCGTTGTAATCCTCCTGGAACCAGCCGAGTCCGTATGTTGTCCAGTGCGGTTTGGTGAGCGGAGCCGTCGCGTAAAACTCGCCCGGTGGAACCATGACCTGCGGCTTGAACATTTCCGCGTAACTCTCTGGCTGAATGAGCCGCTTGCCATTGACCCGTCCGCTATCGAGAAGGAACAGCATCCATCTCGACATGTCGGAGATATTTGACCAGACACCACCAGCGGGCCCGATCGCCTGGCCATCAGTGGAATGAACGACCACCAGCGTGTCGCCGCCCAGACGCCAGTGGGGCGTTGCGCGGTTGGCATTCGAAGGAACCAGCCGCTCGTGGGTGAGGGAGCTCCTCATGCCAACCGGCTGCATGATTCGCGTTTCGACGAATTGCGACCAGGGCATGCCGCTCGCCGCGGCCACGACCTCTCCCGCCAGCATGTACATGAGGTTCTGGTAAATGAAACTGGACCTGAACGAATATTCGGGCTTGAGCAGCTTCAAACGCTGCTCGATTTCAAGGATTGTGTAATCGTTCAACCCCCACATGTAGTCGGCATTGCCGAGGCCAGTGCGATGAGTGAGCAAGTCGCGGACAGTTAGCTCCTTTGTCACGAACGGATCGTACATCTGAAGGGACGGTATGTACTTGGTGACAGGATCATCCCAGCTGACCTTCTTTTCGTCCACGAGCATCGCGAGCGAGGCGGCCGTCATCGCCTTCGTCGTTGACGCGATGGCAAAGAGAGTCGATGTATCGACCGCCGCCGGCTTGCCGATCTCACGCACACCATACGCCTTCTTGAATACCACGTGACCGTCCTTGACTACGGCGATAGCGAGCCCGGCCACGTCCCAGTCCCTGACTGCTTTCGCAACGTACGCGTCCATTTCCCGTGCTCTTGCCTGCTCCGCGTCATTGTTCTGACCATGCGCCGTCGAGACGACGAGCGGCGAAGCGATAAAAAGAAGAAGCGATATACGTGAGATTTTGTTCGATCGAACCAACGTCATTGTTTGACCCGTTGCGTTTTCCAACCCGTCCAGCCGGGACCACGAACGACCCTCCCGGGCTTTGCACCTGTGTGCACTCCGTCTCGCAATACCTGCGTTCCGTTGACGAACACGTCCACCACTCCGCTGGAGTATTGGTGCGGGTTGTCATACGTCGCCACATCCTTTACACGCGCCGGATCGAAAATCACGACATCGGCGAAGTACCCGGGCTGAAGCTGTCCACGCGATTGAATCTTAAGATTGCGCGCTGGTTGAGAGGTGAGGCGCCTGATCGCTTCCTCCATAGAAATGATCTTCTCATCGCGAACGTGGTGCCCGAGAAGCCGCGCAACGTTTCCGTAAGCGCGCGGGTGCGTGCTCGACTTGAGAAATACTCCCTCCGCTGCCGGAGCTTCAGCGTCCGATCCGAAACTCACCCATGGAATCGCGATCTCGCGCCTCACGTTTTCTTCCGACATCAGGAAATAGACTGTGGAAACCCGGCTTCCATCCTGAACCACGAGATCCATCGCCGTCTCCTCTGGAGACTTTCCGCGAATCCTTGCCACTTCGGCAAGAGTTTTTCCTGTGAACTTCTTGAGAGAGTCGGCCTTGAACCCAACAAGCAGAATCTGCTCGGGCGATTCCACAGCAGCGAAGAAATTCTCCCATTTGTCGGTCGGCGTGCGCATCTCCTTCGCAACGCGCGCGCGAATCGCGGGATCCTGAAGCCGCTTTGCCCACTCCTTGTAGCCACCTTCCTGTACCCACGGGGGCATCGACGCGTCGAGCCCCGTTGCGCCCGCGGTGTAGGTATACATGTTCGCGCGAATGTCCATTCCTGCCGCGCGAGCCGAGTCGACCTTTGCGATCGCTGCTGGAAGCTTGCTCCAGTTGTCTTTGCCGGCCGCCTTGAAATGATAAATCTCGCCGGCAACTCCGCCTTCCTTCGATATCCGTATCAACTCGTCGATCGACTCGAGCAAACGCGCGCCTTCGCTTCGCATATGCGATATGTACGTGCCACCGTACGGCGACGCCGCCCTCGCCAACGCAATCAGCTCATCGGTCTTCGCGTAAAACGCCGGCGCATAAATCAGCGCCGAACCAACACCGAGTGCACCTTCTTCCATCGCGTTTCGAACGAGACCCTGCATGCGCTCGAGCTCGGCCGGCGTCGGTGCACGATCTGCGTAGCCGAGCTCATG
>JAOAPP010000182.1 GCA_025462985.1 Bryobacterales bacterium
TCCTGCGACCTTTGCACAAAGGGAATCCCGCTCGAACGCATCTGGGTCTGAGAGAAAGCTCCCGCTGAGAGCACTCCTCGACAGGGACACTCTCATGCGCTCTCACCTACTTACCGGGCTTCTCCTCGCCTGCGCCCTCACCGCTAGCGCTGCGCACGGCGATGGAAGCCACGCCGAATATCTCGGTGGAACGCGCTCCGACATTCCCGTCAACCACGCCGGCGATATTCGTCTTGTGGACAGCGTTTACTTCGTTTTCATCACTCGCCACACCGAAATCAAAATTCCTTACGAGCGCATCAATCTCCTCGAGTACGGCCAGAAAGTGGACCGGCGCTATCTTGCCGCCCTGATCTCGCCCGTCTTCATGCTCTCCAAAAAGCGTCAGCACTTCTTGACGATCGGCTTCCAGGACAACGAAGGAAATCAGCAGGCCATGATGTTCAAGGTCGAAAAGAACGACGTCCGCCTGACGCTGGTGACCCTGGAAGCACGCACCGGACAACGGATCGAATATCAGGACGATGAAGCCAGAATGGCAGGCAAGGGATGAAGCTGCCACTCGCCCTTCTGCTCCTCACCACAACGCTCTCCGCCCAGACCGCTCGCCCGGCCGGTCTCACGGATGTGAAGCGCGTCTATGTCGCTGCCTTATCCGGACGATCCGGATCGGATACCCTGCGTGAACTGATCATCGCCAGTCTGGACGCCACCAAACTCTTCGTCCTCACGGACGATCCCGACCGCGCCGACGCCATCCTAAAAGGAGCCGGAGAAGAACACACCTTCGAAGACAACTTCGACGCCGTCGATAGCGTCAACACCCACACTGCTGGAGGCAAAGGCAGTGGCTACGGAAAGAGTAACGGGCTCAACCTCAACCTGGGGGCCGCCGAAGCCGAGTCACACCACAGCAAGGAACGCAAGCACGAAGCCTTCGCCGCCGTCCGCCTCTGCTCAAAGGACGGCGATGTGCTCTGGTCCACCACTCAGGAAAGTCTCGGAGCGAAGTTTCGCGGAGCCGGAGCCGATGTAGCCGCAAAGATTGCGAAACAGCTTACGTTCGACATGGAAAGGGCTCGCAAACCTGTCCAGTGACCGTCAGGACACGCGTGCAGCCGCAATCCTCGAGAGGATCCCGAGCAGTGCTTTGGACGGCGAACCCTTCTGGACCATGTACGCCACATCCTCCAGCTCCGGGCTACTCTTCAGCCTCTGAATACTGGAGCCGGTGAGTACCACGATGTCGACAGTCGGATACGCCGCCTTTAGTTCGGCAATGAGCCGCAACCCGTCCCGCTCGGTTGGCAATCCAAGATCCACTACCACGATCTCGGGCACGTCCTCACGGGCAGCCTTCATGGCTGCGTCCGGATCGCTCGCCCTTCTGGTTTCAAATCCGTGATGGGAGAGAAGCATACACCGGACGATCACTTGATCCGGATCGTCATCCACAACCAGAACCCGGACGCTCATCCGCCAAACACAATCTGCGCGATCACGAGCCGCGGCATAGCCTGATTCCAGCTGTCCGGTAATCGGTCGAACGGAAGCCGGAACTGCCGAGTCTGATTTGGCGCCAGTTCAGTTGTGACGATCGGCACACGTTCCCTGTACACCTCGGGATCGCTGAGGCCTGGGAAGATGCATTCGACTTCAATTCGCTTGATTGGCCTCGGCCCGCTATTTGTGATCTTGCCCTCAATCTCCACAACCTGCTGTTTCATGAAGTTCTCGGTGGCTTTCATGCTCACGTCGGACAACTGCAGGTCGGACAGGTACGCCTTCGCCTCAGCGGACGGCGCCGCGCCATTGACCTTTGAGGCAGGACGGCTCAGGTAAAACAGGCCAGCGATCAGCACGATAACCGTAATCGCGCCGATCACAATGGCTGTAACAGGAAGCCTTCTGGGGGCGGCGGTCGGTGTTGCCATTCGCTCTATCAGCAAGTCTAAACCAGCCGCCGCCGCCGAAGACTACCGCCTCTTTTTGGTAGCGGCTTTCTTAGTTGCTGTCTTCTTTGCGGCCTTTTTAGCGGCCGCTTTTTTGGGAGCCGCCTTCTTCGCGGCAGCCTTCTTAGGCGCAGCTTTCTTCGCAACCGCCTTCTTGCCTGTAGCCTTCTTCCCAACCGCCTTTTTCCCAACCGCCTTCTTGGGAGCAGCCGTTCGAGGCCCTGCCTTCTTTGCTGCAGCTTTCTTTGGAGCCGCCTTCTTCGCTACGATCTTCTTCTTCGCAGCGGCCGGCGCAGCCTTCTTCTTTGCGCCGGCGCTCTTTTTCTTGGCAGCGCCGCCGCCTCTGCGCTTCGACTCGCTCGCTGCTGCGGTCTCGGCGCTTACGATCTTGTTGAAGTTGCTCTTCTGCCCTTCCGCAGTGGTCTCCTGAAACAGCAGCGCCAGGTTGCGAGCATCGAACTTCTCAAACCACTCGTCCCATGAGATCTCTTCTAGACTGCCTTCGCCGCTGAACCCAGGGAAGTCTATTCTCAGGATCCCAATATCTTCGTTTGACTCGGTGCTCTTAACATGAGAAGGCTTACCGCCGCGCTCTTCAGCCCAGCGTCGTATCTCCTCGTGATCTTGCGTTGTCTTAGACAGGCTTGCCATGATTCTCCAGTTCTCTTTCGAGGTGCAACTTATTGACCAAAGGCCATTACTGTATATGAACTCACCGAATTGACTGAGTAGCAAGGAAATTCTTCAAGCCACTGCGCAAAATCTGCTCTCGAAGCTACGGTTTCACTGCGATGATTCGAAGCCTGCGGTAGTCCGCGAACCACTGTCCATCGCGATATAGCTTCGACCGCACGAGCTCCACAACTTCTTTCATGGCCTGTTTACGGGCCTCCGGCGCAAGGGGTTCGAACTGAAATCCGCTGAACTGTGTGATCCAGTTCTCCATCCCGTTCCCGCCTTCAAGCGCAGTTGGCCGGTCGAAGAGATGAGCGAATCGCACTTCAAAACCCTCTGCTTCGAGAAGGCTCGTGTACTCCCCGACTGATGGATAGAACCGGCGACCGGCAACGGGCGCATCTGTGTAGTGCTCAATCACAGCTTTGACGGCGCTCTCAATGGTCCGCACATTGCCGATGCCGCCAAACTCCGCTAGCAGCCGGCCGCCTTTCCGCAGAGCCCGGAACATGGCCCGAGCCGCTGCCCGTGCGTCCAGAATCCAGTGCAGCGTAGCATTCGAAAATACCGCGTCGAATTCGTCTTCGAACTCCATCGCGGTCGCGCTCTGCAGCACGAAATGCAGCTTGGGAAAGTTCTGCCGGGCCTGCCCGATCATGTCTGGCGACGAGTCCAGACCGACGACGGCAGCCCCATGCTCCGCGATCTTGTTCGTCAGTTGCCCCGGGCCGCAGCCAACGTCGAGTATCCGCTCCCCTGCAACCGGAGCCAGCAGTTCAACCAGACTCTCGCCAAAATGCCACACAAACGCATGCCGAGCCTCATACAGTTCGGCATCCCATGTCTGCTTCATCGCAATGCCTCGATATCCATCAACATTTGCTGGATCCCATCGGCATCAAAGGTCGAGTAGTAGCCGCGCAGATGCCCGCGTTTGTCCACCACCATGAACTTCGTGCTGTGATCCATTGTCTTGATCAGATCGCCAACCTTGAACACATCGTGGGCCAGCAGGTGAACGGTCTCGGGCGAACCGGTGAGGAACACCCATCGCGGAGTCGGACCGCCAAACTTCCTGGCAAACTCTTGAAGCACCGGAGGGGTGTCACGGTCCGGGTCCACCGAAATCGAGACCAACCGGACGTCAGGCTCGTTCCTTACCTTCTGCTCAATGCGGTGCATCTGAGAGGTCATCATCGGGCATGGCCCGGGGCAATGCGTGTAGATGAAGTCCACCGCCCAGACCTTACCTGCCAGTTGCTGGCTTTTGAACACATGTCCTTCCGAGTCGGTCATCTGAAACGGAGGAATTGTCTCGTAATCCGGCAGTGCTTTTGACCTGCCGCAGCCCCAACTACCCAGCACCGAAACGAGAAGAATCGAAAGTGCGAAAAGTCTCACAGCCGGGCGGGATCAATCACCATCAGGCCATACAGAACCGGCAGGTAGACCACGGAAGCCAGCAGTACTTTGCGGGCGCGCAGCTTCGTCCGGTCCAGCGAAACCCGCACCCCGGCATACAGGAACAGGAGCCCGAGCGCCAGTGCTCCAACGGTATAAATGCTGCCCGTCATGCCCATCCACTTCGGCAGCAGGCTGATGGGGATCAGCAGCACAGAGTAAATCAGGATCTGGCGCGACGTCGATTGCCCGTCTGGTTCTACAACCGGAAGCATCTTGATCCCGGCCCGTGAGTAATCGTCCCGATACATCCAGGCGATCGCATAGAAGTGCGGAAACTGCCAAAGGAAGAGAATGGCGTACAGCACCCAAGCTTCGGGTGTCAGCTTGCCCGCCGCTGCGGCATATCCAATCAGCGGAGGCATCGCACCGGGAAACGCCCCAACGGTAGTAGACCACCACGTCATCTGCTTCAGAGGGGTGTAGAGGAACAGGTACATCGCAAGCGTGAGGATGCCCAGCCCTGCTGATAGCCAATTTACTCCGAAGCCAAGCTCCAGTCCTCCGGCTATGGCCAGAGCAATGCCAAAAAGGAGCGCCTGGAAAGGTTGCAATCGTCCGGAAGGAAGCGGCCGGGCCTGTGTGCGCCGCATATGGCGATCGGCCTCACGCTCATACCACTGATTGAGGGCGGCCGTACCGGACGCAATCAGCCCGGTGCCTATCACGGTATGCAGGACGGCAAGAATCGACCAGGAACCGCTATGTCCGAAGTAATAGCCAACCGCGGCGCTCATC
>JAOAPP010000195.1 GCA_025462985.1 Bryobacterales bacterium
GAAGATCTTTCCCAGCTGATCTTCGATTTAAAGAACGTAAACCCCAGCGCCCGGATTTCCGTCAAGCTCGTCTCCGAAGTCGGCGTCGGTACCGTGGCGGCGGGCGTCTCGAAAGCCCATGCTGATCACGTCCTCATCAGCGGCTACGACGGCGGAACTGGCGCCTCGCCTCTCACATCGATTAAGCACGCAGGTACACCCTGGGAGCTCGGTCTCGCCGAAACTCAGCAGGTTCTCGTCATGAACGATCTCCGCAGCCGCATCCGGGTGCAAGTCGATGGCAAGCTCCAGACCGGTCGCGATGTCGTTGTCGGAGCGCTCCTCGGCGCTGAGGAGTTCGGCTTCTCTACCGCTCCTCTGGTTGCTGCCGGCTGTATCATGATGCGCAAATGCCATCTAAATACCTGTCCGGTGGGCATTGCCACCCAGAATCCGGCACTGCGCAAGAAGTTTGAAGGAACTCCCGAGCACATCATCAACTATTTCTTCTATGTTGCCGAAGAAGTTCGAGAGTACATGGCCAAGCTCGGTTTCCGCACCATGGACGAGATGATCGGGCGTGTCGACATGCTCGAAATGCGCAGCGCGGTCTCCCATTGGAAAGCGCGTGGTCTCGATTTCTCGAATATACTTACCAACCCGCAAGTGCCCGGCCGCGTTGGAAGGCGTTGTCTGATCGGCCAGGACCACGGTTTGAATGAGGTGCTCGACCACGGACTGATGGATCGGGCCAAAGCATCTATCGAACACGGAATCCCAACCCAATTCCACACGGACATCCGCAACGTTCACCGCACCGCAGGAGCCATGCTAAGTGGCGCTATCGCCCGGAAGCATGGATCTGCCGGCCTTCCGGAGGACACCATTCGTATTTCGTTCCACGGCTCGGCGGGACAAAGCTTTGGCGCTTTTCTTGCCAAAGGCGTCTCGTTGACGCTGGAAGGCGACGCCAACGATTACGTCGGCAAAGGCCTGTCCGGCGGAAAAATCGTGGTGTTCCCTCCAAAAGACGCAACCTTTGCGCCTGAAAAGAACATCATCGTCGGCAATACCGTCCTTTACGGGGCCACAAGTGGAGAAGCCTTCTTCTGTGGCGTTGCCGGTGAACGGTTTGCCGTCCGGAACTCCGGGGCGACCGCTGTCGTTGAAGGTGTTGGCGACCACGGCTGCGAATACATGACTAACGGGACTGTGGTCGTGCTCGGCTCCACGGGCCGGAACTTCGCGGCCGGCATGAGTGGCGGCATCGCTTATGTCCTCGATCAGGAAGGTGAATTTGTGCGCACCCGCTGCAATCGCGGAGGCGTCGATTTAGAGCCGCTGTTCGAGCGTGAGGATATCTCCCTACTTAAAAGTCTCATCAAGAAACACGTGACCTACACTGGCAGCCCGCTCGGAAAACGGATCCTGGACAAGTGGTCCGCTTTCCTTCCGAAATTTGTAAAGGTGTTTCCGCAGGAATTCAAGCGTGTGCTCGCACTTGAGAAATTCAGCGAGCAAAAGAAACCCGTCGCGGCTGCTCTTCCTGAGGAAGAAGTCCTGGCCGCCCGAGAAGGTTGGAGATAGCGAATGGCGAAAACCACGGGGTTCCTCGAATATTCGCGCGAAACTCCGGAGCGCCGTCCGGTTCTAGAACGCGTCAACGACTGGTTCGAGGTTTATCAGGACCTCCCGGTTCAGAAGCTCCAGAAGCAGGCTGCCCGCTGCATGGATTGCGGCGTCCCGTTCTGCCACACCGGCTGCCCGGTCAATAATCTGATTCCGGATTGGAACGACCTGGTCTGGAAAGACCGGTGGCGTGAAGCTATCAGGCAGCTGCATGCGACCAATAACTTTCCGGAGTTTACTGGCCGGATCTGTCCCGCTCCGTGCGAAGCCGCATGCGTTCTGGGGATCAACGACGATCCTGTCACCATTAAGGTCGTTGAACAAAGCATCATCGATCGCGCCTTCGCTGAAGGATGGGTGCTTCCCGAGGCTGCTCGACGCAGAACAGGGAAGAAGATAGCCGTCGTGGGCTCTGGGCCGGCGGGCTTGGCTGCAGCTCAGCAATTGACTCGTGCCGGGCACTCAGTCGTTGTATTTGATAAGCAGGATCGAATCGGTGGATTGCTGCGTTACGGCATCCCCGACTTCAAGCTTGAAAAGTACGTGGTAGATCGGCGGCTCGACCAGCTCCTGGCTGAGAACATCGAATTTCGTCCCAATGTCAACGTCGGCATCGATATTACGGGCGATCAGCTGCTCGAAGACTTCGACGCCGTCCTGTTAGCTATCGGCGCCGAAAAACCACGCGAAATCCCAATCCCGGGCCGCGAGCTCAAAGGCGTTCATCTGGCGATGGATTACCTGACACAGCAGAACAAGCGGGTGGCAGGGGATCGCATCCCGGCCTCCGAAGAGATCAGTGCCACCGGCAAGCGCGTCATCATCATAGGCGGGGGCGACACTGGCGCGGACTGCCTTGGCACGACCCATCGTCAGAAAGCCGCTTCAGTCCATCAGCTGCAAATCAACCCGATTCCGCCTTCTGAGCGGCACGCCTCCACGCCTTGGCCAATGTGGCCTCTTCAGCTCCGCATTGAAGCTGCGCATGAAGAAGGCGGTGTACGGGATTGGAACGTCATGACAACTCACTTCAGTGGTGACGAGGCGGGCAATGTTCGCAAGCTGCACTGCGTCCGTGTTGGCCCGAAGCCAGCTCGGGAGCGCATTCCCGACAGTGAGTTCTATCTAGACGCCGATCTCGTATTGATTGCCATCGGTTTTTCAGGCCCCGTGCAGCAGGGTCTCCTGGAACAGCTTAAGCTGACCCTCGACAGCAGCGGCAATGTTAAAACCGATGAAAGTTATATGACTTCTATCCCCGGCGTCTTCTCCGCCGGAGACTCACGTCGCGGTCAATCACTCGTGGTCTGGGCCATCCGTGAAGGCCGCGACGCGGCTCAAAACATCGACCATTTTTTGATGGGCGATCGTCAGCGTCTTAGCTGAGACTACTTCTTGGAGCCCCGTGCGCTCACGGCCCGAATCTGCTCTCGCTGCGGACTCTCAGCGCCGGTGCGCCCAGGTACTCGGAAATTCGCGCCCATCAGAGTAGTCATCCGGTGAGAGGTTTGATCTTCTTCCTGACTCGTGAAAACCAGGCATTTCCGATCCGGATCGAAGTCAATTGAGATCCAATCTCCGGCGCTCACCTGATCCGTTGCGATGAGATTTGAGATCGGCTGCACCAGCAGGCGTTCGATCGCCCGTTTCAGGTGCCGCGCCCCGTACTTCACATCCGTACCCTCGTTCAGCAGAAAGTCCTTGCTTGCCTCGCTGACAGTGAACGCGAAAGATCGCTGCGCCGGAGATTGATAGATGCGCTGCTGAACTTGTGCTAATTCCAGGTTCAGGATGCGGCGCAGTTCCGATTGCCCTAGAGACTTGAACACGACCGTCTTGTCGATCCGGTTCATGAACTCCGGAGTAAACTTCCGCCGCGCAGCGTCCATGCCGCTCTTGGCCAGCTTCTCGCTCGTCCGTTTATCCAATTCCGGCAATGCCGTCGCGTGTGCCGCGGCCTTGAAGCCCAGTTTGGGAGCAATCAGATTGCTCATCTCCGCGGCTCCCAGATTGCTCGTCATGAAAATGAGCGACTGGGAGAAATCCACTTTCCGGTTATCCCCGAGCGTCAGGGTCGCCTTGTC
>JAOAPP010000198.1 GCA_025462985.1 Bryobacterales bacterium
GCGTTTCCCGCATTTTGCGCGCACCGGTTTCCGTCAAACCGCCCGGATAACCGCTGTGACGCCGATAGACCTTCTGACGTTCCTTGCTGCCGGTGAGCTTCACCTTGGCGGCATTGATGATGATGACATGATCGCCCGTATCGATCGACGGCGCATACGTTGGCTTGTGCTTGCCCATTAAGAGCATTGCGGCGCGGCTTGCTATTCTGCCAAGAACAGCTTCATCCGCGTCGATCACGTGCCAAGCGCGCTCGATTTCGTGCTTGGACGGAAATTCGGTACGCATGGACAGAGTTCTTCTCCGCTTCGAAAACTCGAAACACTTCAGTCTAACAATGGGGCTGCCGGGCTGTCAAACGCGGAGTTGCGTCCCAGGGCGATAAGGGGCGAGAACTCTTCTAGGCTAATCTGACTATGGGAGAGAACGATGACGGATCCGGTTGCGTCCGCCCTTTCCCGCGAACACATCCTTCTCGAAAACGCTCTGGCGACGGTCGCCACCCAGTTCGTCGTTTTGAGGGATTCGGACGGACACTCGCGATCCATCCTCTCGCTTTCCCGCATTCGCAGTATCAGCACTGTCAAATTGAGCCGCCCAGGGCTTCTCGTGCTGTCTGCCGCAGCTTTCCTTATTTCCGCCGGTGCTCATACTTCGAAGGACGGTGGTGCTGCGGCACTCCCCATCGCCCTTGTAGCGGTGCTTCTGCTGATTGGGTTTGTCGGCTCCCGCCGCGCCGCCGTGTGTTTTACCTCAGACGAAGAGACGTTTCAGACCACGTTTGGAACCCTGTCGGAAGCCTCTGCCGTGATCACTGCAGCCAGGGCCGCAATCAACAGGATAAAGGAAGAGCCGTCCTCCGAGTCCCTGGCTTCGTAGATCGTTACCGCGCGGTGGAGGCGATGCTTCCTTGATGAATCCCTAATTGCTTCGCGAGCGTCTGCCGAACCGCCGCGTAGCCCAGCGACACGACGCAGACGAACATCATGAGCACCTCGCTGTCGCCAAGGTTGTATTCAAACAGTCCGCCCACCAGGATTCCCAGAATCACTGCCACCGTGCCATGCAGCAAAACCAGCTCCATCGAAGGCCGCGCTGCCAGTCTGAGGGCGCGAAGGCAATCCCAAAGCGTCATCCCGATAAACCACAGAATGAACAACATACCGGGGATCCCACGCTCTGCCGCATACTGCACATAGATGTTATGCAGGTGGCCGTAATACCCGGTTGGAAGGGGTCGCCCGACATCGGCCGGAACATAGGAATCAAACTGCCGGCCGATCTCTTCCGGCCCGATTCCAAACCAGGGATGAGCCTTGATCATCTGGATGCCGGTGCGGAAAGTGACCACCCGGTGGCGGTTCGAATCGGTGTCGCCGTGAGGCTGCACTAAAGAGGTCAATCGTTCTCGCGTACTATGTGGCGCGACGGCAAACGCGAGCACCGCGACGATCGGGGCCAGAATGATCATCTTCGGTCGCCAGAACCATAAGAGATAAAGAACTGAGGGGATGGTCGCCAGCCAGATGCTACGGGTCCAGCCCAACACGATCGCTGCGGACAAGATCGACCCGCTTCCGGCGTAGATCCAGGCGGGCCACCGGCGGTCGGCGAAGAACCAGTGCGCCAGCAGGAGAGACAGGACACTCAGCTGCAAAGCTCCGAAAGTCATCCAGTGGCTCTCGAAGCCAGTGATCCGGCGCTCCAGGTAGGCGACGTAGAAGTCCTTGCCCGAATGCTTCGCGGCCTCGTATTTCTGGACATATTGCACCAGCCCCCAGAAGCCCGAGGCTGTAGCTGCAGTGACCCAGCCAAGGAGGAGATATCGCGCCTTCTCCAGGCGATGCGAAAAGACGCCGTAGATCAAAGGAATAAATAGGAAGACGAAGAACTTACGGATTTGCGCGCGCCCGGTCCAGGGGTCCGGCGAAAGCAAATCGGCTGCGACCGTCCAGGCCAGGGCGCACAAGAGGGGAATCCAGATACGAGGAAATTCCAGGCGGTGCCTGAACACGAGCAGCAGCCCAATCCCCACCCCCAGCAGCGTCTGACTGAGCGCGATGGAGATGTGGACGCACGATGCCGCCGCAATCGCAATCACCAGCAGGATCTGATCTTGCGCCTCTTTGGTGAGCGATTTCAAATCATCAGTATGCCAGAATGAAAGGCGAAAACGACCGATGATGCAGGTCTATCTACTTCGGCACGGGATTGCGGAAGAAGGGAAAGCGGGCGTGAGCGATGCCGAACGTGCTCTGACGCCCGAAGGACGCCGCAGGCTGCGTGATGTTCTGGAGTTGGCCTCCGAAGCCAAAGTCAAGCCCGATCTCATTCTCACCAGTCCCCTAAAGCGCGCGGTGCAAACCGCCGCCATCGCTAGGCAGGTTTTCGGGCATAAAGAAAAGATAGCTGAGAGCAGGGCGCTTCTGCCCGGTGCTTCAACCGATGAGACCTGGAAGGAGATCAGAGCGCATCAGGAAGCGGCCCCCTCGCTGCTGCTGGTGGGGCACAACCCGCTGTTTGCTGAGTTGGCCGCTTATCTTCTAGGAACTCCCGACGCACAAATCGAGTTCAAGAAGGGAGCCATCATGCGTATCGACTTCGAAAGCCTCCCGCTAAAGCCGAAAGGGATTCTGCGATGGTATCTGACGGCAGCTCTCGCTTCGCATCGAGACTCAGGCCGGGCCTGAGCCTTTGCGCTTGCCGGAAAGCTAGATTCCTTCGGAGCCGTGAAGCTTCACCAGCTTGTTGTAAATGCCCAAAGTCAGAAACGTTGGGGCCCAGTGGCCCACGAAGTTGGCTTTCCGATCATCTCCCGTGAGTTGGAAGACCAATGAAATTGCAATGGACCCTAGCGCGGCCCAGAGCCACCAATCGGAAGGCAATTTTGCCGTCTGCTGCTCGATCGAGCGCGCGACCGTGCCTTCCCGATGCTTCTCGCGTGCTCCCGGTTGCGGAGTCGTGACTGCGTAATTCTTCAATTCCATGTATCAATCTCCTCTGAAGGGCTTGCCTACTTGTACTGCCCGTATGCTGCCGACTTTCGGATGCCGCCAGCACGGGCGGGGTGTGGTTTTTTTCATGGGCGCTAAACATCAGGCACTCAAGTGGTTCGCCATACTGGAAAGCAAGTGTTTCAAGTCATAGAAGAACTGATCTCCGCCGCTATCGAGCAGCAACTTGCCGCCAGGTTCAGCCTAACGATGAGGGTCTCCCTCGAGCAGCCCAAGCAAAGTTCGTTCGGAGAACTCGCCGTTCCTGTAGCGTTCCAGCTAGCACGCCAGTTGAAGCGGCCGCCTCGCCAGATTGCCGAAGAACTGACCGCCAAACTTTCTGCCGTGCCCGGCGTGGCATCGTTTGAGATCGCTGGAAACGGCTACATCAACATTCGGCTAGATCGCGGATCCTATGCGGAATCCCTGCTGCGTCCGCCCGCCTCTGCGGCTTCGGAGGCTGGCGAGAAGATCGTTGTCGAGCACACCAATATCAATCCCAACAAGGCCGCGCATATCGGTCATCTTCGCAACGCGATCCTGGGCGACACGTTTGTTCAGATGCTTCGCAAGCGGGGCCGCAACGTGGAAGTGCAGAACTATATCGATAACACCGGCGTGCAGGTTGCCGATGTCGTTGTCGGGTTTCATTACCTCGAAAAAAAGACTCTTCTCGATGTCCAAGCCCTAATCGCTGATCCGAGCGTACGGTTCGACTATCTCTGCTGGGATCTGTATGCGCGCATCTCCGCCTATTACAAGGAGAACGCGGAGGCGATCCGGTGGAGGGCCGACACGCTGCACGCGATCGAATCGGGCCAGAGCGAAATCGCAGAGCTGGCCCACGCAGTGTCCGACGCGATTGTGCTCGCGCATGTCGCCACCATGTACCGGCTCGGCATCAAGTACGACGTTCTGCCGCGCGAAAGTGAAATCCTCCATCTGAACTTCTGGGCCACCGCTTTCGAACTGCTGAAGGAGCGCGGCGCGATTTACTTCGAAGAGCGTGGAAAAAACGCCGGCTGCTGGGTGATGCCCTCGTCTGCGTTTCGTGAATCGGGTGGCGCGGCGACTGAGGCCGACTCGGAAGAAGACAGTAAGGTGATCGTCCGCTCGAACGGCACCGTGACATATGTGGGCAAAGACATTGCCTACCAGCTATGGAAGTTCGGCCTGCTGGGACGAGACTTTCACTACCGTCCATTGCTTGCCTACCCGGACGGGCATCAAGTTTGGGTGACAACGGAGGACGAATCCGCTCCGGACACGCGCCGGTTTGGCCGGGCAGGCAAGGTCTTCAACGTCATTGATTCGCGCCAGTCGTATCTGCAGGATGTGGTAGTGGCAGGGCTTCGCGCGCTTGGATTCGAAGAACAGGCGCAATCTTCGGTCCACTTTTCGTACGAAATGGTTGCTCTATCGCCGCGCACCTGTATCGAGATGGGTATCGAACTTTCGAAAGAGGATCGTCGTCGTCCGTATGTGGAAGTCTCGGGCCGCAAGGGGCTGGGAGTGAAAGCCGACGATCTGATCGACAAGTTGATCGAAACCGCGCTTGCCGAAGTAGAAGACCGGCATCCGGACGACTCACCCGACGTGCGCCGAGAAGTGGCCGGGCAGATCGCAGTGGGCGCTTTACGCTACTTCATGCTGAAGTTCACTCGCAATTCCGTCATCGCTTTCGATTTTCATGAGGCGCTCAGTTTTGAAGGCGAGACCGGGCCCTACGTGCAATATGCAACGGTCCGGGCAGGGAACATCATTCGAAAGTTCGTCGATCGCGGAGGACACCTGCCCGACTTCGAAGCAGTCCTCACAGCTGATGTGCTGGCGCGCTGTTTTGGAAACGACGATTTATGGCAGTTGCTGCTGCTGGCATCGAAGGCCGACAGCGCAATCGAGAGGGCGGTCGCGTCGGGCGAACCTGCGCATGTCGCCAAATATGCGTTCCAACTGGCCCAGGCTTTCAACAACTTCTATCATGGAACTTCGGTGATCACTGAAGACGTTGAGGAAAGGCGGAACGTGCTGCTTTGGCTGACGGGTTATGTGCGCTCGCAGTTGCTTGGCACTCTGAAGGTGCTGGGAATTGAACAACCTCTGTACATGTGACAGTAAAATAGAGGGAAATGCCTAGTAAGAACAGCTTCGGTGCTGCCGCGACGTTGCGGGTAAATGGAAATGACTATCAGATCTACCGGCTGGACGCGCTGGAAAAGCTGCACGGCACCAAGCTGGGGCGGATTCCGTACTCCATCAGGATCCTTTTAGAGAACCTGTTGCGCTTTGAGGACGACCGTACCGTTCGGCCCGCCGATATCGAGTACGTGGCCTGCTGGGACGCGAAAAAGGCGGCGCAGGAGATTCAGTTTCGCCCGGCTCGCATTCTGCTTCAGGATTTTACCGGTGTTCCGTGTGTCGTCGATCTGGCAGCGATGCGCGATGCGCTCAAGAAGCTAGGCGCTGCCCCGGAGCTTGCGAATCCGTTGATTCCGGCTGACCTGGTGATCGACCACTCGGTGCAGGTCGATGCCTATGGTTCGGCCCAGGCTTTCCAGGAAAACGCGATCCTTGAATTTTCGCGCAACCAGGAGCGGTATGCGTTCCTGCGCTGGGGGCAAACGGCCTTCAGTAATTTCCGCGTAGTCCCTCCCGATACGGGCATCGTTCACCAGATCAACATCGAGTATCTGGCCAGCGTTGTTTTCAGCGATGCGTCGCATGGCATTTCGCAGGCATATCCGGACACTCTGATGGGTACCGATTCGCACACGACGATGGTGAACGGAGTCGGAGTCGTGGGCTGGGGCGTTGGCGGCATTGAAGCGGAAGCTTGTATGCTCGGCCAGCCGATCTCGATGCTGCTGCCGCAGGTTGTCGGACTCAAGCTCAGCGGAAGATTGCCTGAAGGCGCAACCGCGACCGATCTGGTGCTCACCGTCACCCAGATGCTCCGCAAAAAAGGCGTTGTTGGCAAGTTCGTCGAGTTTTATGGCCCTGGCGTGAGCGCTTTGTCGCTTGCGGATCGCGCCACGATCAGCAACATGGCGCCTGAGTACGGGGCGACGATCGGGTTCTTCCCCATCGATGAAGTGACCCTCGGCTATCTGAAGCTCACCAATCGCAGCCAGAACCAGGTCAATCTCGTGGAGGCCTACGCGAAGGAACAAGGTCTCTTTCTGACTGAACACTCAGAGGATCCTATCTACTCGGATACGCTCTCGCTGGACCTGTCGAAGGTTGTGCCGTCGATGGCCGGTCCGCGCCGTCCGCAGGATCGGATCGACCTTCCTGCTGTGAAGGAGAACTTCCTTTCGACGCTCTCAGGTTCTCCCAAATCGATCAACTTCGCGGTGAACGGCCACAAAGAAAAGCTGCACGACGGGTCGGTTGTCATCGCCGCTATCACGAGTTGCACCAATACATCGAATCCATCCGTGATGGTAGCCGCCGGACTGCTCGCCAAGAAAGCGGTGGAGCGAGGCCTGTCAGCCAAGCCTTGGGTTAAAACTTCGCTGGCGCCCGGTTCGAAGGTCGTGTTCGACTATCTCAATGACGCCGGGCTGATGCCCTACCTGGAGAAGCTCAACTTCCACCTGGTTGGCTACGGCTGCACGACTTGCATAGGCAACAGCGGACCGCTTCCGGAAGAAGTGGCGAATGCAGTATCGGAAGGGAAGTTGAACGTCGCCGCCGTCCTCAGCGGAAACCGCAACTTCGAAGGCCGAGTCAATCCGCTCGTCCGGTCCAACTACCTGGCTTCGCCTCCACTCGTCGTCGCGTATGCACTGGCCGGCCGTGTTGATATTGATCTGACCAAAGATTCGCTGGGCAAGGACAGCAAGGGCAAGAATGTTTGTCTGAAGGATATCTGGCCGACGTCGGAAGAAGTGGACGCTGTCGTCAGAACATCTGCCCGGACCGAATTTTTCGAGAAAGAGTACGCAGAAGTCTTTGCGGGCGACGCTAACTGGGCCGCTTTGAAGGTTCCCACCGGCGCCATTTACGAGTGGACGGAAGAATCCACCTATATCAAGCGTCCACCTTACTTCGACCATGTGGTGGACCCGAAGACGTCTGTTCGCGATCTTCTGAGCCTGCGGGCGCTCGCGGTTCTGGGCGACTCTGTCACCACCGATCACATTTCGCCCGCCGGTTCTATCCCGAAAGACAGTCCCGCCGGCAAATATCTGATGGACCTCGGCGTAAAACCGGCAGACTTCAACAGCTATGGCGCGCGCCGGGGCATCCATGAAGTGATGGTGCGCGGGACGTTCGCCAACATTCGATTGAAGAACCTGATGGTGCCCGGCGTGGAAGGCGGCGTGACTCACCACCTGCCCGATGGCGAGCAGATGTTTATCTACGATGCCTCGGTGAAGTACCAAGCTGAGAATGTGGGCCTGGTCGTCATCGCCGGTAAGGAGTACGGCTCCGGATCGTCTCGCGATTGGGCGGCCAAAGGCACTCTGCTGCTGGGGGTGAAAGCTGTGATTGCGGAAAGCTTTGAGCGCATTCACCGTTCGAATCTGGTGCAGATGGGTGTTCTGCCGCTCCAGTTCCTGGAGGGGCAGAATCGCGAGTCGTTGCACCTGACGGGTGGAGAGACTTTTGACCTTCTCGGAATTCCTTCAGCCTTTGATGCCGGCACCAATGTTCACGTGATTGCTCGAAGGCCGGACGGCAAACACGTCGAGTTTGAAGTGAAGGCTCGCGTCGACACGCCGCAAGAAGCGGAATACTACCGGAGCGGCGGAATTCTTCCTTATGTTCTGCGCCAATTGATCGCCAACGAAGTGCCGGCTTAAGAAGAGCAGGCCCTTTTCGAGCTGTGCCAAACTAAGCCAGGGATGAGGAATCGAGCTCCGCTGCTTGTCTCCGCTGCAATCATCTACCGGGCCGGGCGCGTGTTGGTTGGGCAGCGACGAAAAGCGGACCGGCACGCCCTCAAATGGGAGTTTCCGGGCGGCAAAGTAGAAGCGGGCGAGACCCCTCAACAGGCGTTGATCCGCGAGCTTCGCGAAGAACTTCACATCGAAGCCGAAGTGGGAACGGAATTGGCGCGTTATGAACACGAGTACCCGAACGGCAGCCGTGTTCACCTGCTCTTTTTTTCAGTGAACGGTTTCAGCGGCGAACCAC
>JAOAPP010000337.1 GCA_025462985.1 Bryobacterales bacterium
GCCGCCGGTCTGGCGCGCTCCGTCGAATGGAAATGCCCGTTCTCCGTTCTCGAGCTCGGAGCGGGCCGCGGCGACATGCGGTCCGCTCTTGCCGGCTGGAATTATCACGGCGTCGATTGGACCGGCGACTCTCTCCCGCCTGCAATGTGCGGCCTCGTCCTGGCGAATGAGTTCTTCGACGCGCTCCCCGTCCACCTGCTTCGGAAGCACGAAGGCCTCTGGCAAGAACTGGGCGTCGGTCTGCTGAAGGATAAGCTCGCGCTGACTGTCATGGGCGCCGCCAGTCCTGAACTCGCGGGGTACGCCCACCGTTTTGGCTCTTCCATTCCCGACAGCGGCCTACTCGAGGTGAACCTTCAAGCTTCTTTCTGGTTTCGAGAGCTGTCGCGGATTCACTTGGCCGGCACGCTGATCGTGATCGACTACGGATACTCTGAACGCGAACTGACCCGCCTTCCTGAAGGAACATTGATGACCTATCGCCGCCATCAAGCTTCCGCTGATTTCCTGTCTCATGCCGGTGAACGGGACATCACCGCTCACATCAATTCTTCTTACCTCAAGCAGCTTGCGACAGAGTGCGGCTATGTCATCGAGTCGGATTGCTCGCTCAGCGCATGGATGATGGGCATCTGGGACGAGGATGAATTGAGTCGTCGATGGAAGGAGAAGGATGAACGCTGGAAGCTTCAGTGGAAGGAACTCTTCTTTGGAATGGGCGAGACATTCCGGGTGCTCCAGCTGCGGAAGGATGGTCCACAAAAAGAAAAAGCCCCCGGGTTTAACCGAGGGCCAGTTGATGATTCCGCTATCGCGGAGTAGTCAGTGTTACTTCTTCTTCTTGGCCGGGGCTTTCTTAGCAGCCTTCTTGGCGCCAGCAGCTTTAGAAGCTGCCTTTTTGGTTGCGTTCTTCATTGATCAATTCTCCCTATCTAAATTTGCAATCTAAAGAGATCGCAGCGTGATTCATATATAAATTCCTTCGCAAGAGAAGTCAAGGAAAAAATGTTGTCAGAGAGTTGAATGTTCCTTTCCACTCGCAAAGCTTCTCAAAAACGTGAGGCCGCTGTTTTGTTTTACTCTTTGAGGAGCAGTTGGCGTCTCTTGTAAGGAGTGCCTGGGCATTCATGATCGGTCAACTAAAAGCCAAATCGGAATCGCGTTTCAGAACTTGCGGGCACGGGCTGCTGCTCGTTCTCGCGCTACTCACTCTGGCGTCCGGCTGCGGAAGACGGCATCACCGCCGTGCCTCGAATATACCTTCCGCTCCAGTACGGCGTGGCTCTGGCAATGCCCGAACACCTGCAGCGCAGCCGCCCGCAGTTGCCCCTGGATATGTCGAAGAAGGCATCGCCAGCTGGTATGGACCTCCATTCAATGGCCGCGCCGCTGCTGATGGCGAGATCTATGATATGGAAACGCTGGTGGCAGCGCATCGCCTTCTTCCGTTCAACACCTGGCTGCGCGTGACGAACCTCGCGAACAACAAAAGCGTAAAGGTGCGAGTGATCGATCGCGGTCCGTTCGTGGATAACCGAATCCTGGATCTCTCGAAGGCAGCCGCTCGTGACATCGATCTGCTCGGGCCAGGGATCGGGAAGATCCGGCTGGAGGTGATCGCTGCGCCTCCAGATCGCCCTGCAAACGACTTCTACGCTGTTCAGGTCGGGGCGTTCAGCGTGCGCTCGAATGCGGAACAGGTCAGATCAAGGCTCGCCGCCCGCTTTGGGACGGCGTACGTCGCGATCAAGCAAGGACGTCCTCCTCTTTGGCGTGTGCTCGTCGGCAAAGAGGACTCGCTCGGAGGAGCGCAGGAGCTTGCAAAAGCGCTGGCATCTCAGAACAAGGAAGTCTTTGTTGTGCGTCTCGATGAAACCATCACCGCGCCCACTGCTACGCCGGCTGCCACACCCGCTGGCCAACCTTCATCGACACTCGCCGACCCGGCTCCGTCGTCAAGCGAGCAGCGCCGGCCCTGAACGCGAGCGATCAGATAGAGATCTTAAGAGGACCGGCAGCACTAAGTTCCCGGAGGATCTCTTCATTTCACTGTGAACGCTCGCGCCAGCCTCGACCACGCTCCGTTCCAGCAGCTCATCGGCGATTCGCCGGCGATGCGCCAAGTGGCGCGACTGGTGTCCCGCATGGCCAAATCACGCTTCCCGGCGCTCATCCTGGGGGAGACAGGGACCGGCAAAGAGGTGGTCGCCCGAGCTATTCACAACGGCGAGGCGCGCGGTCCGTTCGTCGTGATCGACTGCTCTGCGCTTGTCGGGCCGCTGATGGAAAGCGAGCTCTTCGGATACGCGAAGGGCGCGTTCACCGGGGCTCACGTACAGAAGCTCGGGTTGCTGGATGCCGCAAACGGAGGAACCGCCTTCCTCGATGAGATCGGCGAGCTCCCGTTGGACATGCAGCAGAAGCTGCTGCGTGTGCTGCAACAGAAAGAGTTTCGTGCCGTCGGTGGACTGTCCCAGCGATCTTCGAACTTCCGGGTGATCGCGGCGACCAATCGCGACCTTGCGCTCGAGGTAGAGAAAGGGCGCTTTCGTCAGGATCTCTACTATCGCCTGAACGTGATGAAGCTTCGCATCCCCCCCTTGCGTGAACGCAAAGAGGACATTCCGCTGCTTGTTTCTCACTTCCTCGAACGTTACGGAAACGGCCAGCAATTACCAGCCGACACGATGAACGCGTTGCAGCGATATGACTGGCCGGGTAATGTGCGCGAGCTTGAGCACGCTGTTCAGCAGATGATTGCGATGAACTCGGGCCAATGGATATCCCTAGGCGATCTGCCCACGAGCATCGGCAATCCGGTGAGAGAACGGAATGAACAGAGGGAATCGAACACGTTGTCTCCCTGGTTGCCTGATCCAGGCGACGCGAGGCAACAGGTGCTTCCGCTTGCCGAAGTGGAGAAGCGCGCGATCATCCAGGCTATAGGCGTTGCGAAGGGCGATCGAACTCTCGCAGCAGCCATGCTGGAAATTGGGCGCACAACCCTCTATCGCAAGCTCAAAGAATACGGCCTGTAAGATTAGGAGCGTGCGAATCGCGCTCGATGCCACCTACAGCATTGATGCTCGTCCTTCGGGCATCGCGATTTACTCGCGTGAGCTGATGGCAGGGCTCGCGGCGCAGGAGCGCGGCCACGAGTTTCTTCACTGCTATCGGCCAAAGCAATGGAGGAAGGCGCCTCGTCCGCTCGCATCGAATGTACGGAATCGTCTTCTCCTTCCTCCTCTTCGCACGTTTTCAGCCGACATCTACCATGCTCTGAATCAACGCGTGGATAAGCGGCCCGCGAAGAAGGTCATCAGCACATTCCATGACTTGTTCGTCATGACCGGAGAATATTCTACTGCCGAATACCGTCAAAGGTTCACTGAGCAGGCTCGCGGCGCCGCGCGCCTCTCGGATTTGATCAACGCGGTATCGGAGTTCACAAAGAGGCAGGTTGAGGAGTTGCTCGGGTTCGAGAGGTCGCGCATTCGAGTCGTTCCCCACGGCGTTCGCGCTCCCGCGAGCATACCTGCCACGTCGCGCGAAAAGATGATCCTGTTTGTCGGAGCCCTGCAGCGGAGAAAGAACGTCGAGCGCCTGGTTGCCGCAATGGACTATCTGCCTGCCGATTGGCGACTGGTGCTCGCCGGTTCTCCGGCAGGGTTTCAGGCGGACCGGATCCTGGAACAGATTGCGCAGAGCGGCCGCAGGGAGCAGATCACGGTGACGGGCTATGTTCCTCCGAGCGAACTGGAACAACTCTACTGGCGCGCGTCCATCTTTGCGTTTCCGTCCCTGGACGAAGGCTTCGGGATCCCGGTGATCGAGGCCATGGCGCACGGATTGCCGGTGGTCACGTCCAATCGGTCCGCTTTGGCTGAAGTGGGAGGAGGCGCTGCGCTGCAAGTCAATCCCGAGGACACCGGCGCGATAGCCGCGGCACTCTCACGGTTGATCGATGACGCGCCGCTCAGAAACGAGCTGGCGCACGCAGGTCTGAAACACGCAGGCCAATTTTCCTGGGAGAGATCAGTCCGTGAAACGTGGACCGTCTATTCCGAGCTATCGGGCTGAAACGTATTCCGCCCTATTTCTGGTCTTCTTCGATCGAGATCTTCAGAGCCCGGAGGAACTTTTGATCCTGTGACGTGAGGCGAATCTTTCCAGCCGATTCGAAATGCATCGGAGCTTCGATCTCTTTCGAGCTCTCGTCTCCATCGCGTTCTTCGTCTGAAGCCTCTCGTTTGTTGAAGCCGATGGTCGCTTCCAGGACAAGAAAGACGTCGTAGCCGGCGCGTTTGATTTCGCCGATTGCGCTCGCGATGCGATCCGAGTCGGACAGCGACTCATTAATCGCGTTGCCCAACTCCTGCATAAGCTCCTTTAGTCTTTCGTCCAAATGATCGCCTTCCTCAGGTACCTTCAGGGTATCACCCAAATTACCATCAGGCACTTGCCATGAAGATCGGAAAACTTGCCAGTCTGCCACTAAAGTCCTAGTGCCCCCCGGTATTGGAACCGTTCAGCCTATTTGATGCATCGGCAGGTAGGATTTGCGCTAGTTACCCGCCAAGTACGGTCTAGGCAGGCGGAGCAAACTCAGATTTCTGAGCTTTTCTGCTCGTAAGGCTTGCTGGAATAACGGGCTGCCTCGGCCTGCGCGCCAGCCGTGTTGTCGTGGGTTCGTATCGCCAGCTTATACTCGTTCACAGCTCGATCCCGCTGACCTGTCACGTCGAAAATTTTGCCGATATTCACGTGCGACCACACTTCGGTCCACTTGGGCTCGAGATCGCCATTGATGGCTGAGCGAAATTCGTTGGCAGCGGACTGATAGTTATTCTGCTGGAAGAAAAGCTCCCCGATCCGGTAGTGAGCAAGAGAGCTGTTTTTGTTCACTTCCAGAGCCTTTTGATACTCTCTCAGCGCGTTGCGAAAATCGTTCACCTCCACAAACTGCTCCCCTCGACGGATCGCCACGGCAAGCTGAATGGTCGGATCCAGCCGCAGCAACACGTGATTCGGATCGATCGTAACCTTACGAGGCTTGCCGAAGGTGTCGAGGCTGAACTCCGAGGAGGTTCCGGTAACCTCGACGCGCTTGTCCTCCGGATTCCCTTCCGTCTCGATGCGAAGATCGACAGGCATGCGGAAGGTATCCAGATCCTGATTGACCTTGCCCACGATGCGGAAGCCTTTCTGAGTGCGGAGCACCGTGTACTCCAGCTTGAACTCAGGCGAACCGCTGGACTCCAGCCATTGAATAAAGAAGTACCGCAGTTCCTGCCCGGAGGCCTGCTCCATCACCTTCCGAAAGTCTTCAGTGTTCGCCGAATGCCAGCTGTATTTGTCCATGAAGGCCTGCAGGCCCTTTTTGAAATTCGCATCGCCTGTAACGCTACGGAGCATGTTCAGAACAGCCGCACCCTTCGCCGCGGTGAGGGCCCAATACTCCGGGGAGTAGTCTTCAAGCCGGGCCGCCTGAAGTACCGGAGGGTCCTGTACGGTCAGTGCTTCAACATAGGTGGATTTCAGGTCGTTCTCCATCGCGCCCGCGCCCGCCGTGTGCTCCGCATACAGTAGCTCCGAAAATCGTGCCGGCCCGTTTACCAGCCAGAGATGATTGCGGTTCGTGGGCGAAACCAGCGTGCCCCACCATTGCCTGGACAGTTGGTTCACCAGCACCCTCCGGTTGACCGGCTGGGTGACTGAACCAGGAGCAAGGAAGATCAGGCCCGGGGCCGAATACCCATTCACGGCTCCTGCCTCGGTCTCCATGATCATCAGATTCGCCTGCGGCGCCAGTCCGTACTCGCTGGTGAAGAACGTCATGATCTTGCCTGTTTCTTCCCCGTAAGCCTGCGCCTGCGCCGCCTGCTGATCGCGGAAGAAGACCTGGCTGGAGATTCCCTGCGCGGACACTCGCACACCGTCCCCCTTCACGATGCCGATGCTTCCGGGAAAGCTCGCCTTCTCGTAATGGAACGAGAACAGAGTGTAGTCCACTCCCGCGCGATCCGTTTTCAGATCGCCACTGCCGAGGACGCGGTAGCCCGTTGGGACCGTTATGTGAAGGTCGGCTGCGAATCGATTGACCGTATACCCGCTGACCGGAAACCAGCGGGCCGGATACAGAAGGAAGCCGTAATCCGGGTGCAACGCTGCAAACTTCAAGCCGTAGACGGGAGACTCTTCATTCCCAGTGAACTTGCCATCGTAAGTGAGAGCAACTTGCGAGGACTCGCCCTTCTGAAGTGCGCTGGAATAAGTGACCTTGATCGTGTGATCGGTTGCGTCCCGCCCGCCACTGAGCGTTTTCCCCTGTCGGTCGACGACCTTAGTGACATTCAGAGCGCTATTCAGATCGAAGTTTACGTCGTTCGTGGTCTCGAGCGCCTTGAAATCTACCCTGACCGTTGCCGCGATCGACTGCGTTCGCGGGTTGACGTTGGCATCGATCGTGTACTTCTGCACCTCAATCCGTGGCGATCTATCAGTCGACTGCCCAAGAAGAACCGAGGCAAAACTGAGGGCTACGACCGTTCCTGCAAAACCGCGCATGATCAACTTATTCTCTCCTGGACGTAAGAACGTCCAACGTCCCGCTCCGCGAATGAGCACCACAATCCTCGAGCATCAGATCCGCAACCCGCAAGAAGGAATCCCCATCGCGACTCAGCGAAGCCCGTACGGCGCCGAGTTCGGTCCTCATTCGGGCCAAGGCTACGTCGTCGCGCAACAATCCGCTCGCCGCGTCCGCGATGTTGGCCGCCGTCATATTATTCTGGATCAACTCAGGCACAACCTCGCGGCCCGCAACCAGATTCACCATTGTTAGAAACGGCGCCTTGATCAGCGACCGGCCTGCGTACCAGCTCACGGGCGTGACCCGGTAGAAGGTCACCATCGGAGTTCCCAGGATAGCCGCCTCAATGGTTACCGTTCCGCTGGCAGCTAACGCAAGGTCTGAATGGCCGATGCAATCCCAAGTCTCGTTTTCTAATACTTTGATGGATAGGCGATCCAACGGTTCCCGAAATCTTTCCAACGCCTGCTGCGAACGGAAACCACGCGGGGTAGCGAGGATGACCGAAAGATTGAAACGCTCGCGAAGGATTCGGACCGCTTCAATGAGGATAGGAAGATGCCGGCTCACTTCGCCGGTGCGGCTGCCCGGAAGAAGCACCACGGTTCGCCGGCTCTCCGGAAGACCATGCCTGGCGAAAAACTCGGCTCGCGAGCTAGTGGTGCGCACTTCGTGGGCAAGGGGATGTCCTATATATGTTGCATCCACGCCCCGCTCCCGAAACCACGGCTCCTCGAACGGAAAAAGGCAGTAGAGTTTATCGACTAGCTCGCGGATCACCTTGACTCGTCCCTGCCGCCACGCCCACACCTGCGGGGCAACCAGGTAAAACACAGGAACGTTCATCCGCTTCAGATGCCGCGCAAGCCTGAGGTTGAAATCGGGACTGTCGGTGAGCAGCGCGAAGTCGGGCGGGTGTGCTCGGGCGAAGCGGA
>JAOAPP010000365.1 GCA_025462985.1 Bryobacterales bacterium
TGACGTGCAACACTTTTGGTGTCTCAATCCCGAGAGGCTGGAATTGCGGCACACATTTGAAAAGTTCATGGGAAGCTGGCCGACCGGTGTTCGCCCGAAGATGCACTACTCCTCCCCGAGGACGGAGATGCGCGAAGTAAGCCGCCCGGACAGGAAAACGGGCAAGAAGAAGACCGTGCTGCAGGCCCCGATCTGGACCGGGCATGCCGCCTTTAATCATCCCTTCGAGTTCATCTCTTTCATGCGGAGCATGGCCGACCTCGAGTTTGACGTGATGCTCGAGGCCAAAGCGAAAGATCTGGCCCTGATGCGTTTGAGGCAAGACCTGGTGAGGTACGCTCCGGATGTGGCGCGGCGCTTCGGGCTTTGCGATGGCGCTGTGCCGACCGAAGCGCCCGATGAATTGACAATCGATCCGGCAGAACTGGAAGCGGTCTAGCTTTTCGCGGCCAGCGCTCGCAGGCTTTCGTTATAGGGGCTACGAGCGACACCCCGTTCCGTGATAATGGCGGAAACGTAGCGATTCGGCGTCACATCGAAGGCCGGGTTTGCCACTTCGATGCCTTCGGGCGCGACATGCACACCGCCGACGTGCGTCACCTCTTTGGCGGCTCGTTCCTCGATCGGGATTTGATCGCCTGAAGAGAGCGTAAGGACGAGCGTGGATATCGGCGCAGCCACGTAAAAGGGAATGTTGTTTTCCTTGGCCAGGACAGCCACTCCGTAAGTGCCTACCTTGTTGGCAACGTCTCCGTTCGCCGCGATCCGGTCGGCTCCGACAACGACGCAGCCGATCCTGCCGCTCTTGAGAAAGTGGCCGGCCATGTTGTCGGTGATTAACGTGGTTTTGATTCCGTCCCGCTGCAACTCCCACGCAGTCAGCCGAGCGCCCTGGAGAAAGGGACGAGTCTCGTCGGCAAACACATCGATCTGCTTTCCCGCCTGGACAGCGGCGCGGATGACGCCGAGGGCGGTACCGAAACCGGCCGTCGCAAGAGCGCCCGCGTTGCAGTGAGTGAGCACTGTCTTGCCGTCCGGAATCAGGTCGACTCCATTACGGCCAATGGCTTCATTGATCGCGATGTCTTCAGCTCGAATGTCGAGAGCTTCCGCAACCAGGCGTTCACGAACTTGACTGAGGCTTTGAGTACGAATGCTCGCATACACCTGCTTCATGCGCTCGATTGCCCAGAAGAGATTGACAGCGGTCGGCCGGGTCTTGGCCAGTGTTTCGCAGATGGCGGGCATATCTGCTTCGAGATTCTCCGATTGCAGAGCGCCGATAGCAACGCCCATTGCCGCCGCAACGCCGATGGCGGGAGCCCCGCGGATGATCATCGTCCGAATGGCATCCGCGACCTCGACATAGTTGCGGCAAGTGACGAAGACTTCTTCGCGCGGTAGCCGTGTCTGGTCGATCATCACAACGCCTTCGGACGTCCATTCTATGGTTTCAATAGTCTTCTGTGAAAGAACTGCGGGAGTGGTCATCAATGTTTTAGGTATTTGGATAAAACGAGAGCAATGACGGATACAGAATTGAAGCATCCATGCATGATGGTCGACGGAATGAGAGATCCGCTGCGTGCGCGAACGTACCCGAGAGCAAGCCCAACCAGCGTTATGGCAAGTCCGTACTGCCATACCATGGCGTATTCAGATAAGTGCAGGCATCCGAACAGCAAGGCCGTCAGTAAGATTCCGATTGCGGTGCCGAATGTTCTTGAAAACAGCGGCTGCAGCAGTCCGCGAAAAAAGAGTTCTTCGAAAATGGGAGCCGCCGTGATGGCAAGGGCGGCAATGAAGAGAAGCGCGCCTGGTGATTTGGTGAATTGCTCGATAGGCGAGTTCACCTGAGGCGTGTGCAGCAGGGCGGCGATGCCCGAAACAATGAAAGCCAGAGCCACGCCGGCCGCTCCCGCGACCAGCAGATTGAATGTGGTGGAACGCCAGCCGAGGGACGAGAACACGCCCTTTCTTCCATGCCGAAAGATGAAAACGACTTTGACGGAGAGATACACGGCCAGATAAAGTCCGGCCTGCAGCACTGCCGCAAGGATCACCATGTTTTTGGCAATCGCGGCTTCTGACTTGACCAGCATCACCAGCGGGAAACAGAACACCACAAGGAATGCGAAGCCCAGACCAACAATCATCAGCAGATCGACGTAGTCCCAGAAGGGTTCTCGCCCGGGAAGTGAGGGCGAAGGAAGCGATGGCTCCAGATTGATGGTTGGCTCTGATTCTGAGAAGTCCATTGGATCAGGCGGCGGCGTTTGCTTTCATTACCTTTCGTAGTGCGTGCGCGGTATGGCTTCGCGAACTGGCCACGAGTTCTTCAGGTGTTCCCGTCGCAACAATCTGGCCGCCGCCTTCGCCGCCCTCGGGCCCGAGATCCATCAGGTAGTCAGCGCTTTTGATGACGTCAAGGTTGTGTTCGATGACCACCACGGTATTGCCTAAGTCCACCAGGCGCTGCAACACTTCGAGCAGGTGGCGAACGTCCTCGAAATGCAGCCCCGTGGTGGGTTCATCCAGCAGATAGAAGGTGCGGCCAGTCTGGCGCTTGCTCAGTTCTTTGGCCAGCTTGATTCGTTGAGCCTCGCCGCCGGAAAGCGTTGTGGAGGACTGTCCAAGATGCAGATAACCGAGCCCGACCTCCGTCAGAGTTTTTAATTTGGCGTGTACCTGAGGAATGTTGGTCAGCAGTTCGAATGCCTCATCTACCGTTGACTCCAGCAGGTCGGCGATGCTCTTGCCTTTGTACTTCACCTGGAGAGTTTCAAGGTTGTAACGGCGCCCCCGGCACACGTCGCAGGTGACGTATACGTCCGGCAGGAAATTCATCTCAATGCGCTTTAGGCCGTCACCCTGGCACGCCTCGCAGCGTCCACCTTTGACGTTGAAGCTGAACCGGCCGGCTTTATAACCGCGCTCCCGGGATTCGGGCAGCATGGCATAGATCTCACGAATCGGAGTGAACACTCCGGTGTAAGTAGCCGGATTTGAGCGAGGCGTGCGCCCGATCGGAGACTGGTCGATCTCGATGATTTTGTCGATGTTCTCGAGGCCGGTGATTGCGTCGTGCTCGCCGGGCTTTCCGCTCGATCCGTAGATTTCCTTGGCGAGGGCCCGGTACAGAATGTCGTGCACGAGCGTCGATTTGCCGCTGCCTGAAACACCGGTGACCACTGTAAGCGTGCCGAGCGGAAATTGGGCAGTCACGTTCTTCAGGTTGTGTTCCCGAGCGCCTTCCACGGACACAGTAAGCCCGTTGCCCGGCCTTCTCACCAACGGAAGCTCGATGGACGTGCGCCCGGAAAGGTACTCACCTGTGAGGGACTGCGGAGCTGCCATGATTTCCGCAGGGCTTCCTTGCGCGATGAGATCGCCGCCGAGGCGTCCGGCGCGGGGGCCCAGATCGATTACATAGTCGGCTCGCTCAATGGTCTCAGCATCATGCTCCACCACAAGGACGGTATTGCCCAGGTCGCGCAGATGATGAAGCGTTTCGAGCAGGCGCTCATTATCGCGTGGATGCAGTCCAATCGATGGCTCGTCGAGCACATAGAGGACGCCGCGGAGTTTGGAGCCGATTTGTGTGGCCAGACGTATGCGTTGCGCCTCACCACCGGAGATCGTGGCCGACGAGCGCTGCAGGCTGAGGTAGTCGAGGCCAACGGCGCACAGAAACTGGAGCCGATTCTGAATCTCTTCAACCACGCGTCCTGCCACTTGCATTTCGCGTTCGGTGAACTGCCATGAACAGATCAGGGGAAGAGCCCGCGCGATGGGCATCTCGGTGAAATCGGCTATAGAAGTCGCCTTGACCTGCACCGCTAGGCTTTCGGGCCGCAGCCGGCGGCCGTGGCAGTCGGGGCACTCGGTGGGCGACATGTACTCCATCAGCCATTCGCGATACGTCTCGCTCGACCTGCTGTACGACTCCTCAAGAATGGCGAGAATGCCCGGGTATTGCGAGTTACCGTTCAGAAGAACGTTGCGCGACTTCTTGGACAGGTCTTCGAATGGGATCGACAGATCAATCTTGCATGCCTCGGCCAAGTCGGTCAGGCCGGAGGCCATGTACGCAGAGGCAGAACCCGGCCCAAGCCCGCCATCGAGCAGTGGTTTGGCGGGATCGGCGATGACCTTTGCCGGATCGAATGCCCACGTGCTGCCCACCCCTTTGCATGTCGGGCAAGCGCCGTAGGGGCTATTGAACGAGAATGATCGGGGTTCCAGTTGAGGAATGCTGGTGCCGTCATTCGGGCAGGCCAGCTTTTCGGAGTACAGCCTCTCTTCGCCGTTGACTACCGAGATGACCACCAGACCGTCTGCCCATTTGAGCGCCGTCTGGATCGAACTTTCGAGGCGCGCTTCGATTCCCGGCTTCACTACCAGGCGATCAATGACGACCTCGATTGTGTGGTTCTTGCGTTTGTCCAGCTTTACCGGTTCGTCAAGCGTGAGAAGTTCACCGTCGATGCGGGCGCGGAAGCCGGCCTTCGAAATGGCGTCCAGTTCCTTCTTGTACTCGCCTTTTCGCCCTCGGGCAATCGGTGCGAGCACCATAATGCGTTCGCCCTGATGTTGGGAGAAAACCTGGTCGAGGATCTGGCCCGGAGACTGGCGCGCGATTTCGGCGCCGCACAGCGGGCAGTGCGGAATGCCAACGGAGGAGTACAGGAGCCGGAGGTAATCGTAGATCTCCGTCACGGTGCCGACCGTGGACCTGGGACTCCGGGTGGTCGTCTTCTGCTCAATTGAGATCGCCGGGCTTAAACCGTCGATCGAATCGACCTCGGGCCGCTCCATTTGATCGAGAAACTGCCGGGCGTATGGCGAAAGGGTCTCAACGTAGCGCCGCTGGCCCTCGGCGTAGATGGTGTCAAAAGCGAGTGAACTCTTCCCCGAGCCGCTTAAACCCGTGATGACCGTGAAAGTGTTCCGGGGAATTTCGACACTGATGTTCTTGAGATTATGCTGGCGTGCGCCATGCACGGAAATGCGATCTAACATGTAGCAGCTAAGAGAGAGCGACCTTTGAGGTACGAAGGGGGCTCCCTCTATTGTCGCCCATTCCGATTCGCGGCGGCTGCTCTCGCTACGATATGGGTGGGTGGTGCGCGAAAAAGCGATTTCGGCAGCGTGAATTATGGCTAAGAACTTCAAGGATTTGTCCGAGCAAGAGATTCTCGGGCTGGCGATTTCGCTCGAAGAGGAAGATGGCCGCATCTACGGCGAATTCGCTCAACGGCTGCGGGACGATTATCCGGCGACCGCTCAAATGCTTGCGGAAATGCAGGCAGAGGAGTCGGACCATCGGGCTAGTTTGATTGAGCTTTATAGGAGGCGGTTCGGGGAACACATTCCACTGATCCGCCGGCAGGACGTAAAGGGCTTTGTGTCTCGACCGGCCGTGTGGCTGGTGGAGTCGATTGGTCCTGGGGCGGTGAGGAAAGCCATCGAAAGCATGGAGGCCGAGACCAGCCGCTTCTAT
>JAOAPP010000839.1 GCA_025462985.1 Bryobacterales bacterium
GTGAGATCGATCGCCAGAATGATCACGGTTCGAGGCGGAACACCTGGTCCACTTCATACGCTTTGCCGTTGGCGTTGATGGCCAGCACGCGCATGTTGAGCGTGGAAGAAGGCTGCTTCAACAAAACCTTCGGAACGGTGAGAGTTCCTGAAGGGCCAATGGCCAGCACCCGCGCGCCCTCACCGCTCGCGACGATCTCGCCCCACCACACATATTGCATCTGGCGTGTCGCACGGTTCTTTTTGGTCAGCTTCACACCGTAGAGCGTCGGAATGGCCGAGTTCAAGACATCGCCCGCAGGGTCTGCGATCTGGTATGGAACCTTCGCTGCGTCGAGTTCCGGCTCCTGCACCGGCGGATCTTCCGATTCGAAACGATAAGAGCGCAGCATCGACTCTTTGTGACCCTCTCGCGGAACCTGCAGCACCCAGTCGTGAGCCGAATTGGGCGTCTGGTGGCTGAACACTTCTCCCTTGTAATTCTTGAGCGGGATCTCCTCACCGCTGATCGGGTTCACCCACACCGGATTGTATTTGTGTTTGGGAAGCGTCACTTCCACGATGCCCGGAGTTTGCGCATAAGCCAGGTATTCCACTTCGTTCAGCCCGGTGGCTCGCGCTCCGTCTACATCGAAATACGGCTCCAATTCCCAATGACGCGTGTCTGCCATCACGTGGGCCCAAACCTGGACCGCCTTCACGTTGGCGCTGTTCTGAAGGGCTTCATACGAGACGCTCGGATACTCACCGTTTGTCGTGCAGTTCCACAACTCGTGCCGGAAATCATCAGGCGTTGTGGCCTGCACCAAATGGATCTCGGGAAGGGCTGTGAACTGATGTTCCACTGCCCCTAACTCCGGATGCGGCGACGCCTCGATCAGGTAATTCATCCACCCGTCTGGAAGCAGCGCCGACGACGTATCGCGAGCGCCTGTCGATAGTGGATGGTGGAATGTGTCGTATTTGTTTAAGCTCTCAGCGATGCCTTTCAACAAGGGCCTCGAGTTCTGCACATCTTCAAACTCCTGAATCCCCTGCCACGTCACATTCAATGCGCCGTACCGCGCAACGAGATAACGAACGAGTGGATCGCGGGTCGCAAAATCCGTCAATACGCCCGAAGCGACGACCCCGTTGTCCGCCAAAATTAGATCGAGCGTAAGTCCGAGTTGATCGGCGGCTAGAACTTTGCCGTCGAGATCCGCGAAATACGCGGGATTGGGCTCAGAATTCGCATCTAGTGGCTTCAGTTTGCCGTGAGAAGCCAGCAGCGTGCCGCGGATATGCGTGAAGCCGTCATGCTTGCGAGCGGCGAGCCAAGTCTCCATCGCGCTCTGATCGACATCCAGGAATGGAATACCAGCGGCCACCCAAAGATGCGGCTGCTTGTTGGTGGTCCACCAGTGCCGCACGTTTGCCACGCCCACAAACCCGGGGCTTCCGGATTCGGCAACGCTGAAGGTCGATTCCTGGTTGTCATACCGCGAAATTGTGGAAGTGACCCGATATGTCCAAAGGCCGCCCTGAGTCGGAGAAAATCGCACGCGCAGCATATGATCGCCATCCGAGAATCCACGAATCAGATATGTAGAGTGTTGCGGCGAGCGGAACTCCACTCTCAGAGTTTCATCCCGGTAGGGAGAAGCTCCGGAAGGCAATTCGCTCTGCTTCCAGTCAAAGCTGAGCTCGCACGGAAGAAATGCTTTGCCTCCTTGTGCACAGGCGGGAAGAGCGGCTGCACCCAGGCAGGAGGTTACACAAAAAAGCAGCCCGCAAATCGCAGGGCTCACCAAACGCATATACCTCAGCATACAGTCCATGTTGCCGTTAGCAATGTCGGTTGAGGGCTGCCAGAAAGGGCCCAAACGTGCAAGAACATTTTTAACTTTTAATGGTGGACAGGAGTACTGGAGAAACTTGGGTTCCAATTTTTTCGTCTTTTAATCAGGGGAATTGAGGCAACTTACTCCTGCGCAGGCGACGGGTGCTCGCTGCGGACAAAGTCGTCCGGGTTGTCGATAAGAGATATCGAGGCTGCTGATGGACATCATTGGTGATCGCAGATTTGTTGAAGTGCCTGGCGGCAAGACTCACGAGCTTCCGCCGCTGCTGGTAGGTGTTGTTCCCGATGTGAAGCGTCTGGATAAGATGATGTGCATCGCGAACGAGATCATTGAGCAGGAAGACATGGTGCCTGTCTCGTCTGGGGATTGCATTCTCGACGAGGAATCGCTGGAGCGTCGCAAAATGGACCTCGCGTTAAACCTCGTGGATCGATATCTGGGGCTGTTGAATCACTGGCAGTGGGGCGATGCCGTCGTGGAATGGATACGCCAGTGCGAGATTACCTTCGGTGCGCGCCTGGAACTGCGCCATTTGCTTCGCAGCGATCTATGGCCGCATGCCGGACGCAGCAGCTTTGTGAGGCTGCTTGAAGATAAATCGATCCAGACGGCGGGCGTGCAACTCGAAAAAGCGGTTGGCCTGCGGCTCGCGTTTCGCCAGATGCCGCCCATTCGCTGTTGCTCCGATCAGTTCCTGTTTTATCTGAATAATTCTGTGGCCGAGACCGCTTACCGCACCTGGCAGAACACGACGCCTAGCCCGGTGGCTTCGCTGCCGCCCGAACGCTTCCAATTTGACGTGGTCAATACATCGCTCGAAATTCATTAACGCACGGCCGGCAACAGTTCCAGCACTCCGTCGATCTCGTCGGAAGTGAGGTAGAAGTGCGGCGCCATCCTTACCCACCCTTGTCGCCCCGCCGCTAGCACGTGGTTCCGCTTCAGGTCGCTCACGATGACTCGCGCGTCGATCTGAGGATGTCGAAAGCTGACGATCCCGGAGCCGGATTCCCGGATCCGCTGCCTGAGCACTTCGTACCCTTTGGCGCGCACACCCTCATCAATACGTGCAGCCAGGCCATCGATCAGGCTGCTTACCCTGTCGATTCCCACTTCGAGCAGGTACTCGATGGAGGCTCTCAATCCAAAACAGCCGACCGTGTTCAAGGTCCCGCACTCATACCGTCCGGCATCCGCCCGCAGGGTCATGTCCCGTGAGCTGTAGTCGGCATAGCGGGCCGGGTTCGTCCAGCCAAACTCGACGGGCTCGATCTCGTCCATCCGGTTTTTCCGGACATATAGGATCCCGTTTCCCTCGGGACCCAACAGCCACTTGTGCCCATCCGCCGCCAGTGCGTCGACATGACAGCGATCCACATCGAGCGGAAACGCTCCGAGGCCCTGGATCGCGTCCACGAAAAAGAAACAGCCATGTTGGTGGCAGAGTTCGCCCAACCGTTGCAGGTCCACCCGGTAACCACTAAGGTAGTTCACGTAGCTGATTGCGAGCAGCCTGGCTCCGGGCAAAGCCTCCGCGATTTGCTCAATGGGATCGTAGATTGAAAACCAGTTGACGATCACTCCGCGGCTCTCCAGCCGAGCCCATGGATAGTAGTTGGCTGGAA
>JAOAPP010000375.1 GCA_025462985.1 Bryobacterales bacterium
TCCGGGGTCAAAAGGGTGTGCATGCGGGTTGTACGAGGTAAGTCTCCATGCTCAACAAGAAACTCTGTCTGTATGTTGTGAGCGCAATTACGGCCTTGCTGTATCTGCCACCCACCTCTTTTAGCCAAACGACTTTTGGATCGATTGTAGGAACAGTCACCGATCCGTCGGGCGCACCAGTAGCTGGTGCCCAGGCAACCATAACGAATCTTGGAACGAATGAAACACGGACCGCGCCGACGAACGCGGATGGGTTCTACCAATTTGTAAACCTGACGCCCGCTGATTACCGGGTCGAGGTCGTAATCACCGGGTTCAGTAAGGCCGTGAGGGAACCCGTTACCGTTGCAGTGCAGACAACGGCCCGCATAGACGTGGCACTGGCGGTAGGCAACATCAATCAAACTGTAGAAGTAACAGCCCAAACACCGCTGATCCAGGCGGAAGCCTCCTCACTTGGAACGGTCGTAGACCAAAGGCAGGTAAACGAGCTTCCTTTGAACGGCCGCAATCCGATGAGTCTGGCCGCTCTCTCGCCGTCGGTGGTGCCGCAGGGGCAATCCGGAAGCACGCCGACGGGCACCAATCCGTTTGCCTGGGGCAACTACCAGATTGGCGGCGGTATGGCCAACCAGAGTCAAATATATCTGGATGGATCTCCGGTAAACGGCGCCTACCTCAACATCACAGCAATGATTCCTACGCAGGATTCTCTACAGGAGTTCAAGGTACAAACGAACAACCTGTCCGCGGAATTCGGCCGCTTCGCCGGGGGCATCATCAACTTCACGACCAAATCGGGCAGCAACGATATACATGGTGGGGCGTGGGAGTTCCTCAGGAATCGCCAACTGAACGCGAACACCTTCTTCAATAACGCTGCTGGCGTTCCTCGTCCTGCTTTCACGCAAAATCAATTCGGGTTCAACCTCGGGGGACCGGTTTATATCCCGCGCGTATATAAGGGCCGGGACAAGACGTTCTTCTTTGTGAACTGGGAAGGCTTTCGATTGCGGCAAGGTCAGTCATTCACCGAGACTGTTCCGACACAGGCGCAACGGACGGGAAATCTGTCAGGACTCGGAACGCAAATTTACGATCCGCTCACCACGTGCGGAGCAGCAGGAGCACCTGCTTGTGGGCCCGGTCAGGCCCAGTACAATCGAACGCCGTTCACAGGCGGCGTGATTCCGCCGTCTCGCTTGAATCCGACGGCGCTGACGATGCTGAACTTATACCCGCTGCCGAACGCGGGGGCCGGGAGTCTGGTGAATAACTTCGTCACGAATGCAAGCGTGGGCGGCAATAACAACGAAACCGTGGTTCGCCTGGATCAGAACATCTCCCAAAACCAGCATCTGTTTGCACGTTACAGTTATTGGGGCAATCTGAACCTGCCGGTCGATCCGCTTCGGAACGGTGTCTGCGTGGATCGCTGTACGGAAGCGTTCAATACGAACAACTTCGTAATAAGCGATGTCATCACGTTGAGTCCGACCACCATCTTAGATATCCGCGGTAGCTATCAGCGGTTCAGCTACGATCGCACGCCGACTACGGCGGGCTTTGACGTCACGACTCTCGGCTGGCCGGCTAGCCTGAATACGCAGGCTTTCAATCGCGCTCTTCCCGTACCGTGCATCTCGGGATATGATCCAGCAAACATATTCTGCAGCCAAGGCGCGGCAAGCACGATAGTGGACAGGAACGACAACTATCGCGGTGCCGGCAGTATCACCAAGATTAAGGGTGGGCACACAATTCACGCCGGCGGCGAGTTTCTGCGGATGACATTGAATTATGCGCAGACTAACATTCCAACGGGTATATTCAACTTCGATCCGAACTTTACTGCCAGCAATCCGCTAGCTCCCACGGGCGGCAACAGTCTGGCTTCTTTTCTGCTTGGGTATCCGGCAAGCGGCAGCGCAATCACTCCGGCGCTGGTGGCAAGCCAACAATTTTATTCGGGCGCATACGTGCAAGATGACTGGCATATCGGGACGCGACTGACTCTGAATCTTGGTTTCCGATGGGAGCACTCCGGACCGTGGACGGAACGGTATGACCGGATATCTTACTTCAATCCCACGGCCGTGAATCCGCTTGCCCCCAATACTCGGGGTGCGGTGGGACTTGTAAATTCCCCAGGCGATCCCTACCGCAGCAATATCAAACCCAACTGGAAGCAGTTCGCACCACGGGTGGGATTTGCTTTCCAGGTCGACCCGAAGACGGTCGTCCATGCGGGATACGGGCTCTTCTGGATCCCGAATAATGTGGCGTGGGATTACAGTCCCAACAACAACCCGATCAATTCATTCACTACTCAGTACACGGCGACATTGAATAGCGGCCTCACACCGGCCGGAACTCTGAGCAACCCGTTTCCAAACGGAATCATTCAGCCTCCGCAACGGAATCCGGCTTATCAACAGGTGCTGCTAGGGCAGAATATCAATGTTCCGCAACTGAGTAATCCCTATGGGTATGCGCAGCAATGGAATTTCGATCTGCAACACCAATTTGGAAACAGCGTAATGCTCGACATCGCTTACGCTGCGGCAAAAGGCACCCATCTGCCCATTTCAGCGAACATCAACCAGCTTCCGGATCAGTTTCTCTCCCTTGGCAACCAGCTGGTTCGTACGGTTGCTAATCCATTCGCTGGAGTGGTAACCAGTGGACAGCTGTCGGGCGCGACTATCTCGGCCGGGCAGCTTCTGCGTCCGTTCCCCGAGTATCAGAATGTATCTTATTCTGGCGAGGGCGTTGGGAACTCCAGTTACAATTCACTGCAGGTTCAGTCGCAAAAGCGATTTTCCAAGGGCGCCTCGGTTCAGGTCGCATACACATGGTCAAAACTGATCACGAACAGCGACACGGTGACAAGCTGGCTTGAGAACGGCGGCGGAACTACTTATCAGAACTGGAACAACCTACGCGGCGAGCGGTCGAACTCGGCCAACGACGTTCCGCACCGGCTAGTGGTGAGCTACGTGATGGACCTCCCGTATGGCAGGGGCCGGAAGTACGGCGCGCACATTAACGGGTGGCTCAACGGCGTAATCGGCGACTGGGGAGTGGAGGGTGTGACAACAGTACAGAGCGGCTTTCCGCTGCACATGAGCACCAGCCAGAACCTCACGAATTCCTTCGGCGGCGGCTCACGTCCGAACGTCGGCTTCGGCTGCGCGCACGACACGCCAGGAGGCGCGCAACAAAGGCTGAATCAGTGGTTCAACACCGGTTGCTTCTCGCAGCCACCGGCGTTCACCTTCGGCAATGAAGCACGTGTTGACCCTACTCTCAGGTCGGCTGGGATCGCCGAATGGAATTTCTCAGCTTATAAGAACTTCCCATTTACGGCTGAAGACAGAGCGCGCCTTCAGTTCCGGGCGGAGTTGTTTAACCTCTTCAATCGCGTGCAGTTCGCCCCTCCGGGCACTACGTATGGCACAGCGCAGTTTGGCGTGGTGAGTTCGCAGGCTAACAACCCGCGGCTAGTGCAATTCGCGCTGCGCTTCCTGTTCTAGCGAACGGCCAGGGAAGGTCGTGAGGGTAGAACTGCCGTCGCGACCTTCTTTGTCTTCGAGCGGAACGTCTGCTATCGGTTGCTCAACCCGCCGTCCACCGCAAGAATCTGGCCGGTGATGAAATCCGGAGCGGTGAGAAAGAAGTGGACCGCTTCGGCGATCTCATTTCCGCTGCCGGCTCGGAGCATGGGAGTGGCATCAATCATGGCTTGCACCCGCGCGTCCTCCGGACCGAACGAGATCACTCCAGGCGCCACCGAATTGACGGTGATCTTCGGAGCGAGTGCTTTCGATAGCGCCTTGGTCATCATGATGACGCCGGCCTTGGACGCACAGTAGTGAACATGGTCGGCCCACGGGCGGATGCCGCCTAGCGAACTGAGATTGACAATCCGTCCAGAGCCCAAGTCGTTCATCTGCCGGGCGCCTTCCTGGCAACAAAAGAACGTTCCTTTCAGGTTCATATCGTGAATGAAATCCCAATCGGCTTCGGTGATCTCCAGCGGATCGAACCGGGTAAAGCGAGCCGCGTTGTTCACCAGGCAATCGAGCGGTCCGAACTCGGCTTTCACTTGGGCAAACAAGCGGCGGATCTCTTCGACCCGCGTGAGATCAGCCTGGAAGACGGGAGCGCCGCCACATTCTTTCGCCGTTTCTTCCGCATCGGCTTTCGAATTTCCGTAGTGAATCGCAACGTCGAATCCACGCTCCGAAAGTGTAATTGCGATCGCCCGGCCGATGCGTTTCGCAGCGCCTGTGACAAGAACGCGAGGTCGTCGGCTCAATCGTTAATCCTTATGCTGCAGCTTCACGGGAGAAGTCGGCAATGACTCTGCGGGTGTACGCGACGTCGTCGGCCGTGTGCGCCGTCGATAGAAAAGCCGCTTCGAATTGAGAAGGCGGGAAGTAGATGCCGTGGCCTAACAGGTAGTGGAAAAAGCGCCCGAACTGGGCCGTATCAGACTGTTTCGCCTCTTCGTAATTCCTGACCGGGTTGGTGGTGAAGAAAATCGTCGCCATGGACCCTACGCGATTTACGGTGAGGCCGCCCGGCACATCCGCCACCAGGTCTGCGCCGCGCTGCTCCAGCGTTTCGTAAATCTCAGGATGCGCTTCGATGTGTTGCAGCACCGCGATTCCGGCGGTCACCGCGAGCGGGTTTCCTGATAGCGTTCCCGCCTGGTAAACCGGGCCAGCAGGAGCCACCTTCTGCATGATCTCCGCTCGCCCGCCATAGGCAGCCATCGGCAAACCGCCGCCGATGATTTTACCGAGGGTTGTCAGGTCCGGAGTGACGCCGAACAGTTCTTGCGCGCCTCCGCGACTCAACCGAAATCCCGTCATCACTTCGTCGAAGATCAGGACTGCACCGTACTGCTCCGTGATGCGCCGGAGCCCCTGGAGATAGCCCGGCAGTGGCGGGACGCAGCCCATGTTGCCGGCCACCGGTTCCACAATGACGGCCGCAATTTTGTCGCCCTGCTCGCGAAAGACTGTCTCCACTCGATCCAGATCATTGAAGGGGATTGCGATAGTTGTGTCCGAGAAAGCGCGCGGCACGCCGACCGTGTCGGGAAGACTCAAAGTCGCCACGCCAGATCCTGCTTTCACCAGCAAAGAGTCGACGTGACCGTGATAGCAGCCTTCGAACTTCACCGTGAGATCGCGGCCTGTGTACCCCCGAGCGAGGCGGATTGCGCTCATGCAGGCCTCGGTGCCCGAGTTCACCAGCCGAACCATCTCAACTGAAGGCACTGCAGCCACAATCAGCTCCGCGAGTTCCACCTCACGGCCCGTCGGCGCGCCGAAGCTGGTACCCAGTTCAAGAGCTGCCGTCAAAGCATCGATGATCGGTTTCGCGCGATGTCCAAGCAGGTGCGGACCCCAGCTGCAGATGTAATCGATGTACTCGTTGGCATCGACGTCGGTCATTCGAGACCCATCGCCGCTCGCGATGAACCGAGGCGTTCCACCCACGCCGCGAAAAGCGCGCACAGGTGAATTCACCCCGCCGGGGATGTATTCCTTGGCGCGAGCAAATAACGCTTCGGACTGCCTGGTGATCATACGCGTGTTTCGCCGAGAATCAATTTACGGAACAAGAAGCTCATCAAAATTTCATGGAGCGTCGTATTCACGTTGCGCACCAGGCGGCTCTTCAGTTCCAGGTACGGCTGTGTACCCGCGAACAGGTCCTGAATGATTTCGCAGAACTTCGGACTGCGCTTCATGAAGTCGATCATGCGGGTCGGTACGGCCGTAAAAAGAATGGCCCCGCAGAACAGGCGTTTGGCTAGTCCGGCACCGTAGGTGAGATCCGTGGCGAAGTCACGGGCGATCAATTGCCGGTAATCCTCGGAATGTTTCTCGGGCACGTGGTCCGCCAGAACGACCTGACTGGCGAGATCGCCCGAACGGATGGCGTAATAAAGACCCTCGCCTGTGATGGGGTCCACTAGCCCGCCCGCATCGCCGACAGCAATCCAGCGATCGCCGGCGAGCCGATTATTGCGCCAGCTTCGTCCTTCCAGGGCTGGCAGCATGTGTCCGTAGAACTTGGCATCGTTGCGCGGAATGCCTTTTTCTTCCATGTACCGCTCCAGGCGAGCTCGCAAGCATTGTGCTGATTCACCTTTTCCGCAAATTCCAACGGACAAATGCCCGGCGCGCGGAAACACCCAAATGTACCCTTCGAGCTTCGGCAGGAACTGAATGTCGATATGAGGCTGGTCCGTGGGCACCCAGTATCCAAGCGCATACATTGTGTCCTGGGCGGTATATTGTGTTCCGACATCTCGCAGCGGATTGCGTGCTCCTGTGGCAACGACGCAATAGTCGGCTTCGATTCGCCCGGTCTTGGTCCGCACGCACCAGCCAGAGGCGGTCCTGTCGAGCCCGAGCACGCGCTCTTTCTCGATCTCGGCTCCGGCGTCCTCCGCTCTCTTCAGCAGCATGCCGTTCAGATCGATGCGGGAATAGATCACGAGCGGCTGCGTCAACGCCATCTTGAACGCGCCGACCTTTGGAGCCGCGAGATATGTGTCCGTGACCAGCTTCTTTGGCGTGTCGTTCTTTATCAGATACGGATATTGCGAGTAGGCCTTGTAAGTGATGCCGCCGCCGCAGGGCTTTTCCCACGCCAGCTTCTCATCGAGAACGATTGTCCTCAGCCCTGCACTGGCCAACCGTTCGGCTGCCGAAGCGCCCGCTGGACCTCCGCCCAATACTGCGACCGTCTTTATTGCCACTTCGACCCTTCTCTTCCCATCACTTTGCCTTTGGAGCCGTCGAGTTCAGCTGAGGATGTCCAGGCGGCAGTGTGTTGCTTCCCATGCTTCCATGCCCCGCCATATTATGGCCCTGCGAATCACCCACGTTTACAACAACCCACTTGCCGCCTTGCTCCTCTAGCGTATACTTCACGGCCATCCCGCTGTTCACGGCCGGATCGCCCTTTGGATGAAAGGCAACCGTGGCATATGCCTTATTTTTTTCGAATGAAACGGACGTTGTCGTCACGTCCAGCTGCTTCAGATCCAGGCCGGATCGGGATTCGAGTCGGTCGAGAATCGCTTTTTGCACCTGTTCTTTGTTGTGCAATCGGTCCGCACATCCTGTCACTATGAGGATTGTGAGGCAAAGAACCACGGTCGGGCGAAACACGCCTTGATTATAACTAGTAGGGGATCAATAGCTTCGGGTAACCAAAATGCCACCTCTTCTATTCCGAGTGCTGCTTTTGCTCGTCGCTCCGGCCTCAGTCACCGTTCCAACGGGGACTGATCTGCAGGTTCGCCTGACCTCGGAGGTCAGCAGTGACAAACCATCAGGCCGGAGCGTCACTGCCGTCGTCACTGCTCCCGTCTTCCTCGGTTCGAGCCTTGCCATCGATGCCGGCACGAATTTGAAAGGCAAAACTGCCGACGCTGAGGCGGCCACTGCGGCCGTTAGCGGAGCTGCCGAAAAGCCCGCTAGACTCCGCGTCCAGTTCGATCAGATAGAGAGTCCCTCAGGCGGGTGGAAGCCACTTTGGGCTGTCGTCAGCGATGTAGACAACGCTCGAGAGACTGTCGACCAGTCCGGCCTTATCGTCGGCATCACTGCCTCGGAGACCTATAAATCGCGACTCGACCAGGGACTCAGCAAGCTGGCCACTCGAAATTCACAGATGGCGCAGATTCTTTCCGGCGTGGAAGACGCGGTTGTCAAAAAGGTAGATCCTTCCATCACCTACAAGCCCGGTGTCGACCTCACGATCAAGCTGACGCGCGATCTGACTTGGGTTGCTCCTATCAAGCCGAACTCAATTGCCGAAGTCTCGCCGGCGGACAAGCTGGAAGCTCTCGTGACGGCAGAGCCTTTTCGCACGGTGGCCCAAAACCCTCCCAAGCCCTCGGATATGACGAACCTCATGTTCATTGGCACGGAGGAACAGATCACGAAGGCGTTCACGGCTGCAGGTTGGTTCCCGGCAAGTGCGCTTGGGCGGGAATCCAAGATGGAAACCGCACGCGCTTTGATCGAAAATCGCGGCTACAACGAGGCGCCAATGTCAATCCTGAACCTTGACGGTCAGCCCCCTACGCTTGCTCTGCAGAAGCAGAACGACACGTTTGCAAAGCGCCACCATATTCGTATCTGGCAGCGGCCAGATAAGTTCAACGGAAAACCTGTCTTCGTGGCGGCCGCAACTCACGATACTTCCATTACGCTTTCGCCGGAAAGCCACAATTTCACGCATGGCATCGATCCGAATATCGACAAAGAGCGCTCAATGGTGGTGAACGACATCTAATTCACCAAGCAGGTCCATGCGCTCGCGCTGGTGGACCGCCCCGCGATTCCGAAAGACGCCTCTAACGCTACGGGCGACAAGCTGATCACGGATGGGAGAATGGCTGTTCTGGAATTTTAAGCTCTTGATGATTCAAAACGCCCCAAAAACCAAGGAAGTGAGCTCGATCTTTGCGAGCGACGGACGCTACCGTTATCTGGACACCTTTATCACGCTATTCGTGGTCGTCCTGATCATCTCCAACACAATCGCGACGAAGTTTTTCGCGATTGGCTTTCTGCGGATAAGCTGTGCGCAGATGCTTTTTCCAATTACCTATGTTTTTGGCGATATTTTTACGGAGGTTTATGGATATGGTGCGTCGCGCCGCGCTATCTGGCAGGGCTTTTTCGCGTCCTTTCTGTTTGTGGCGATCATATGGATCGCGGTCAGCATCCCTGGAGCGCCTGAATACGGCGATCAGGTTGCCTTCTCAACGATATTCAAGCCGGTAGGGCGGCTTGTCGCGGCCAGTCTTCTCGCCTATTGGTGCGGTGAATTTGCCAACTCGTTCACGCTCGCTAAGATGAAACTGCTCACGAACGGAAAACATCTGTGGACCCGAACGATCGGCTCCACAGTTGTGGGCCAGGCGGTTGATACGACGGTCGTGATGTTCGCTGCGTTCTACGGAACCCGGCCTGTCGGCGTGATCCTGAAACTGATCGTCTCGGGTTATCTGATCAAAGTTGTCTATGAAATGCTGATGACGCCGGCTACGTACGCGGTCGTCAATTACCTGAAGAGAGTTGAAGGCGTGGATTACTTCGATCGGGACACGAACTTCAATCCGTTTGCCGCGTCCGATCTTTAAGCGCTACTGCTCCAGGTCTGGCGGCGGTCGCAGGAGACGTACTGGCAGCTGGATCGACCTTCCGTTTCGGACGACCGTCAATGTAACGGTATCGCCGACACGTTTGCGGGAATAGGCACGGACGAGTGCGTCTTCGCGATCCACGGCCTGGCCGTCGATTGCCACAATCAGGTCTCCGCCCACTCCTAATTCGTTATTGCCAACGATGATCACTTCGCGCGCTCCTCGCAGCCCGGCGGCGAACTCCGAGGAACCCGCGCTCACCTGCTGGATAAGGAGTCCGCCACGACGGGGCAGGCTCAGCGCTTCGGCGAGATCTCCGGCTACGTACTCCGTGCTGACGCCAACCTTCGGTCGTTCAGTGATCCGTCCTGCCTGGTAGTCCGTCAGAAGAGCTTTGGCGCGATTGATCGGCAAGGCGAATCCGATCCCCAAGTTCGTCTCGCCCAGGATGGCAGTGTTGATCCCAATTACATATCCATTGGAGTCGAGCAGGGGACCACCGCTGTTTCCGCCGTTGATCGCGGCATCGGTCTGGACCATGCCCTCGAGCTGTCCACTTCCTTCACTCTGGATGGCCCGCCCGATCGAGCTAACTACGCCAACTGTCAGCGTTCCTTCGAGCCCGAACGGATCGCCAATAGCGAGCACCTTCTGCCCCACCTGCAAATGTTCCGAATCACCCAATCGGAGCGGCTGCACCTTCTTTTTTGGTTCTATCTTGATCAGGGCCAGATCGTCTGAACGATCCGTATCCACGGCGCGTCCCACATAGCGAGTCTGGTCGGAGAGCGTCACCTGAATCTGGCTGCTTCCTGAAATCACGTGGAAATTGGTGAGGATGAACCCGTCCTCGTTCACGAGGAAACCTGACCCGAGGCTTTTGGAGGCTACTTGCTGATAAAAGAAATCCCGCCGCACGGTGGTGCTGGTGACGTAGACGGTCGCTAGCCGCGCCCGTTTATAGATATCGATGTTGTTCTGCTCATCGGCTCCGAGGCCTGCCCCTTGCACTGTTTCCGGTTCCGACCACTTCAGGCCCGACCGAAACAGAGGCGCAGACAGGGACCGGACGCTCCAGTCCGCGCGCGCGGTCAGCCACCAAAAACATAAAAGGAGTACGGCGCTCCAAAGAAATATTCGTGCTCTCATTTCACTTCGTTCTCTGCCAGTTCCCGAAGGCGGTTATAAATGGCTTTAACCTGCCCGGCGGTGTCCGCCTTGGCGCCACTTGTATCGACAACGTAGTCGGCGTACTCCAACTTTTTCTCCGGCGGCAACTGCTTCTCGAGCCGCGCCAGCACTTCCTCCCGCGTGAGATGATCGCGCTTCAAGGCTCGGGCAATCTGTGTTTCGCGGTCACAAACCACAACCACCAGTTTGTCGAATAACCGATATCTGCCCGTTTCTATGAGGATAGCGGCTTCGACGACCACAATTCCTTTGGGGTCAACGCACTCGTATTTTGAGAGCAACTGCTCCTCAAGGCGGAACACGGCCGGATGGACAATTGCTGTCAATTGCGCAAGCAATTCGGCCGAACCGAACACCAGGTTGCCTAATTTCTTGCGATCGATGGCGCCGCTCTCGTCGAGGATACCTTGGCCAAATGCCTTGACCACTGGCGCGTACGCTTCTGCTGCCGGCCGAAGCACTTCATGTCCCAGCCGGTCGGCGTAGATGAGATGGCAGCCCAGCCGCTCAAACTCCTCCGCGACGAAAGATTTTCCGCTGGCGTACCCTCCGGTGAGCCCGACTTTTATCACTGCGAGCTTTCTCTTATGTCAGGTGTTCTTCAGCCAGACGGACGGTGTTGGACATTAACATTGCAATGGTCAACGGGCCGACGCCGCCGGGCACCGGGGTGTAAGCGGAAGAGATCTCCTCCATAGCGTGCGGCTCGACATCTCCCACCAGGGTGCGCCGGTTCTTTTCGAAGGCCGCCCAACGAATGGGATCATGTCCGATCAACCTCTTGGCCAGCGTCTCGTCTGTCACGCGATTCATACCAACGTCGATGACCACCGCACCTGGCTTGATGTGATCGGCTGTGATCAATCCGGCTTTCCCGGTAGCGGCTATCAGGATGTCAGCCCGTCCGCACTCTGCAGCTAAGTCCCGAGTCCGCGAGTGGCAGATCGTCACAGTGGCGTTTTCATGCAGGAGCATGAGCGCCATCGGCTTGCCCACGATATCGCTGCGCCCGACCACCACAGCGTGCTGTCCCGACATCGGAATGCCGTAGCGGCGGAGCATCTCGATGATGCCTGCAGGAGTGCAAGCTCTCGGTGCTGGCCGATTTGCAACCAGATTGCCCACGTTGAACGGGTGAAAGCCATCCGCGTCCTTGCTCGGGTCAACGGCCAGGAGAATCCGGCTCTCGTCTATCTGCTTCGGCAGGGGCGACTGAACGAGAATCCCATCCACCGCTGGATTGTCGTTCAACTGCTGAATCACTGCCAGCAGATCTTCAGTGGAGCTGGTTTCCGGAGGCGTGAGATCGATGCTCGTTATCCCGAGGGATTGGCAGGCCTTGATCTTGTTGCGGACGTAGATTTGCGAGGCTGGATCTTCTCCCACCAGGACAACAGCCAGGGCGGGTGTTCGCCGCTTCGTTCGCAGCGTCTCGATTCGAGGTCGCAACTCTTCCTGAATGTCGTGGCTGATCTTTTTTCCGTCAAGGATCTCGCCGCTCATGCACTCGTGAGGATAACAAAGCGGGACTCCCTACCCCCATGCAAGCGGAATCCGAACTAGTACCTAGCGTCTACTCGTCTCGCAGCGCCGAGCAGTACGACAGTGCGCACACTGGTAAGGGACTCATGGCGTTCGTGGAGAGGCTCAACCTGCTGAGGCAGCCATTGGCATAGATACGAACTTACGTGGCGATCTCCCGCTCCAACCAGGCCAGGCGAAACGCCGTCTGCACTGGACCCCATTGCGCAATCTTTGCTGCGAGGTTGACGGCTCGAAAAAAGGCCGGCTGGCTGCCACTGTCCCAGATGGAGGAGAGCGCAACGGGACTCGGACTGCCGGGGTACCGGCAAAAGACCCGGTCGGGCCAAGTGCGACGACCTTCGAAGGTCTCCGGGTAGTCACGAAGGACATCAATCACGGTCTGCATGGTTCGGAGATTCAATGACTCGCGATACTGCGGCATAAATACGACGTGACTGATTCGCCGCCGCCGCACTTCATCAACAAACTCGGGGAAGCTGGTCGCGGAACTGAGGTTAAGAATAGCGTTAGGCTCGCGGCCGTGGCGGTCGCCGCCCGACACCACTGGAATATCTGCCCGCTCCGCGAAACGGATCACTTCCCTATTTTCGGGCCAAGAACGGAGGCCGTTCAGTTCCAGTGCGTGGATGTGCTGTCCATGTTCTTTGAGCAGCGCCGTGAGGGTGCTGACGTGAAGGTCGGCTCCGATGCCCTTTTCGTCCCACAAAGGGTGGTTCAAGACGATGAGAACGGCGGGATGCGATGTGAGCAGGGTGAGCTTCCGACCGAGTTCGGCTGGCTCCGGATTGGCGGTGAACCGCTGGAGCTCTTCCATGATTCCGGTGGCTTCTGATCCGGGCAGGTTGTGAACGCCGAGGTGAAAAAATGTGGCTCCGAACGGAATGGTCCATTCAGTGGAAATCGGGGCATGGCGAAAGCGATCAAGGACCCCCAGAAGCGCGCCGGCCTTGATGTTGTCGTGGTCTGTGAGAGAGACCAGCGCTGGGAGTTGGAACTTCCGCTGAATCTGCTTTTCCTCGACCCGATATGCCTGGCGCGGACTCAACGGCGTTGTCCAATATGCTTCCGCGTAGTTCACGTTCTTGTCGAGCGCATGCCGCAGCAGCGGAATGTGACCCGTATAGCGCGGCAATATGTCAAAGCTCTCCTCGGAGTACATTGTGTGGCTGTGCAGCGACACGCCAGAGCGAAAATCGACTTGAACGGCGTCGTCTTTCCAGAAGAACTGCAACGTGGTCCTTGCTTGATCCTGCATAGTAATCAGTGGCCCACCTTCATCGTCGGGAGTCTGTGTTGCTTTGCGATTTGCGTCGCATGAAATGCTGGTTGAAACGTTTCGAATTTAAAATGTCGCGAGGAGGCGCGTTCGCCGTTACGATACAGTAGGTTGGAAGAACTTCCTTCCGTAATGAAAGCTACATTTGTTTCTGTTTTTGCGGCTGTCCTGTTGAGCAGCCATATGGGTTTTGCCGCGGTCAATCCGGGCACAGGCCCAGAAAGCCCGGAGGACTTCCGAGTGGAGATAACGGGTTCGGCCTGGCTGGTGAATTCAGGCGGAGCCATTCAGGCGACGGGGACCCCGATCGACCTGGTAAACGATCTCGGCGTGCAACAGCAGCAGCCGACCTTCTACGGCAAGTTCGTATTTAAGCCGACGCGACGGCAAAGGATCGTCCTCGAGGGTACGCCGTTTGCTTTGAATGGGAACAATACGGTGAACCGCACTCTGGTTTATCGCGGGCGGACTTTCAACGTCAGTGACACGGTAAACTCGAATGCCGACCTGAATTACTTTTTCGGCGGCTACCAATTCGATGTCCTCAGCGGATCTGCCGGACACCTGGGCTTCTCGGTGGGCGGCGCCTATCTGGGCGCGACTGGCACGATTCAGTCACTTACGGCGAACACAACGGCGACGAAGACTCAAACGATCGGGCTTCCTCTGGCCGGAGCCGAGTTCCGCCTGTTCCCCATACCGGGCCACCACTGGTTAGACCTGGACGGCGAAGTCCGGGGCATGGGCTTTGGCTCTTACGGGCACTATGTGCAGGCTAGCGGCAACGGCGGCGTCTGGTTCGGCCATTTTGGATTGCAGGGCGGTTACAGGGCCGTGAACGCCGATTTACATGAAACCGGTAATGGCGGAAGCGGAATCGCTGTCCGGCTTAAAGGTCCGATATTCTCCCTGGCCTTCAAGTGGTGATTAGAAGCCAGTCGGCTTGATCCAGAAACTTTCGGTCCATTTCTCGCCGGGAGGCAGGATCTGGAGGTCTGGATACTTGCCGGCATGGTGCAGATTGACGGCGTTGGTCACCCCGGTCATTGGCTCGAAGCATATAAATTCTCCGGCCGGGGTTCCGTCCCCGTGCGGCTCCCAGATGATTGAGACGGGGTACTTGGGGCCGAAGATCAGTTCGACGGTTTCGCTGCCGGACTGGAGAGAGAAGTGCGCGCGTCCTTCCGAGTCACGCTGCATATCGGTGTATCCGCTGTCGAGAAGCCGATCTTTCAACGGCAACGGATTCGGCAAATCGAGCGGTTTGAACTCGCCGGTCGGGATCAGGCGATTGTCCGTCAGGACGGATTTGCGAACCGGAAGCTGGGCGACCCATTGGTCGCGAGGTTTGTCGGGAATCCGGTAATACGGATGAAAGCCGACCGCAATGGGCATGGGCTCTGAACTCAGGTTTGAGATTGTCAGCCTTACCTCTAGCGTGCCATCGGTCAGCCGGTAGGTCATCTCATAATCCTGCGCGAACGGCCATTGGGCCATTAGTTCGGGATGTTTCCAGAACTCAAGACGGCTGGTGACCTGAGCCGAACCATCTACTGCGCTCATGCCTTCGACGTGCCACAGCGGAGAAGACGTGAGCAGCCCATGGATGGGGAGACCGTTAGCGTCCGTTTGGTAATTGTTCAGCGAGGGACTCAGAGCGAACTTCGTGTCGCCGGCCCAGAAGGCAGACTGATCCAGACGATTGGCCCAGGGCGCCAGAAAGGGAATTCCGTTGAGACCTGGTTTCTTCTGAAACGCCGCCATATTGGCATATGGAAAGAACAGAATGTTCTTTCCATGAACTTTGAACTCCACGGCGCGATTTCCCACTGAGGGCACGATCGAGACTTCCAATCCGCGCCGGGCGTCCTTGAGGTGCACCCCCTCAATTCCTTCATCAACAGTCTGAAAGGCAGTAAAGTCCTGGGCCATGCACACCAAAGGTAAGAAGAGCAGGAT
>JAOAPP010000826.1 GCA_025462985.1 Bryobacterales bacterium
ACTTGCCCTCCATCACCGGCATCGCCGCCTCGGGGCCGATGTTGCCGAGCCCGAGCACCGCCGAGCCGTCGGAGACGACCGCCACGGTGTTTTTCTTGATCGTGTACTCGAAGGCTTTGCTGCGGTCGGCGTGGATGTCCATGCAAACCCGGGCGACGCCAGGCGTGTAGGCCATCGAGAGGTCGTCGCGTGTCTTCAGCGGGTACTTGTTGTGCTGCTCGATCTTGCCGCCGCGGTGCATCTGCATCGTGCGGTCGACGTAGTCGAGTACCCGCGCGCCGCGGGTCGAGCCGATCGCCCGCAGGATCCGCTCCCAGTGGGCCTGGTCGGAGGCGTCGATCGTGAACTCGCGGACCCGTTTGCCCTCCGGCCCGGCGCCCGGGACGAGGTCGACGCCCTGCAACTGCCCACCCGCCTCGGCGATCGCCGCGGTCAGTTTCCCGAGCGGCTCCTGCCGGGCGTCGAGCTCGACTCGGATGGTGACGCTGTATTGGGCGCTGACCGGCATGCCCGCAATCGAATCAGATTCCGCGCGCGGGCCGATCGAGGGGGGAGAAGGCAAGGGCCGTGGCGACTTGTTCTCGGTGTGCGAGAACAAGCAGCCACGCCCGAATCGCGGTTGGCGTTGATCGCGGGTCGGCAACACGGCGTCGTCACCTATGAGCAGCTGGTCGCAACGGGAATCGACAAGAGTGGCGTCGAACGACGGGTCAGGGCGGGGCGGCTCCATCGACTGCACCGTGGCGTCTATGCGGTGGGCCATCGGAGTCTCTCGTGGCGGGGGCGATGGCTGGCGGCGGTGCTCGCGGCGGGGGACGGCGCGGTGCTGAGTCACACGAGCGCCGCGGCGCTGTGGCAGTTTGTGCATCCGATCTCAGGGCCGATCCATGTCACCCTCGCTACCCAAAACGGTCGAGCTCGGCGTCGCGACATCCACCTGCATCGCTCCCGCACGCTGACCCGATCTCACGTCACCCGCCGCCACGGCATCGTCGTCACCACTCCCGCCCGCACGATCGAAGACATTCGCGGCGCCGTCGAGCCCCGCCTCTTCCGGCGCGCACTGCGGCAGGCGGAGCTCGGCGGGCATCGCGTCCCGCACCTCTCCGTCACCAAGCGCTCGCGCTCGGACCTCGAGCTGCTCTTCCTCGCCCTTTGCGATGACCACGGTCTCCCGCGCCCGCTGGTCAACCACCGCGTCCACGGCCACCGAGTCGACTTCTTCTTCGTCGACCACCGCCTCGCGGTGGAGACCGATAGTTGGACCTACCACCGCGGTTCGGTCGCGTTGGAGGACGACCACGCGCGTGACCTCGAGCTCCGCGCCCACGGGATCACGACCCGCCGCTACACCGGCGACCAGCTGGAAGGCGCCCGGGATGCGGTCGTCGCCGACCTGAGGGAAGCGCTCGGCCTCGCCTCGTAGAGTTGCGCCGATGGCCGACGCACCCGAGCTCTTCCTGATCGACGGCAACAGCCTCGCCTACCGCGCCTTCTTCGCCCTGCCCGAGTCGATCGGGACCAGCGACGGGCGGCCGACCAACGCTATCTTCGGGCTCGCCTCGATGCTGGTGAAAATCATCGACGAGCACCACCCGCAGGGGGTGATCGTCGCCTGGGACGCCGGCTGGAGCGGCCGCGAGAAGACGTATGACCTCTACAAGGCGCAGCGCAAACCCCGCCCCGACCTGCTGCGCGAGCAGTGGCCGCACCTGATGCCGCTGGTCGAGGCCTTCGGCTACACCAACGTCAAGGTCGAAGGCTTCGAGGCCGACGACGTGATCGCCTCGCTCGCCCGCCAGGCCCGCGAGCAGGGGATCGATGTGATGGTGGTGACCGGCGACCGCGACGCCTATCAGCTGGTCGGCGACGGGATCCGGGTGATGAGCACCTCGCGCGGGATCACCGAGACCAAGATCTACGACGTCGCCGCGGTCGAAGAGCGCTACGGGGTGCCGCCAGAGCTGATCACCGATCTGATGGGCCTGCGCGGCGACACCTCCGACAACATCCCCGGCGTCCCCGGCGTCGGCGAGAAAACCGCCACTCAGCTGCTGCAGAAATTCGGCTCGCTGGACAAGGTGCTGGAAAGCGTCGACGAGATCTCGGGGGCGAAACGCAAGGAAAACCTCACCAACCCCGCCGATGACGCGCGGATGTCGAAAGAGCTGGCGACGCTCCAGTACGACATCGAGACCGGGGTGGACCTTGCGGGCGCCCTGGACAGCGAGCCCGACCGCGGTGCGCTGCGCGAGTTCATGCGTGAGTTCGAGCTCCGCGCCGTCCTCGAGCGACTCGAAGAGGCGCTGCCCGAGGGCGACGCGGTCCCCGGCCGCAAGGTCGAGACCGAGCTGGAGATCGAGACCGTGGAGGGAACTCCGGACGACATCGGCGACGCGCCGCGCATCTCGGTGGCCCTCGATGGCGACCGCTGGGCCGCCGCCGAAGGCGAGCGCATCCTCACCGGCGCGAGCTCCCACGACGAGCTCGCCGTCGCCCTCGCCGACAAGCCGCTCGCCGGCCACGACCTGAAGTCGCTCGGCGGTGGCCGCCACGGCCTGCTTGCCGCCGCCGCCCGCG
>JAOAPP010000386.1 GCA_025462985.1 Bryobacterales bacterium
GGCTGTTGATAAGCCCTCCGGGAGAACTGGAGGGCTTTTCGTTCTAGGTGCATTGTTTTGGTGAAGCTCCCGAGCGAAGGCCGTGGGCAGTGGACGCGAAGATAGCCGCGCAGCGGCTCACCTATTATATTGCTCTTGGGTCCACGCTTCAGACAAAAGCTCGGCCCGGGGTGCAATAGTCCAGTTCCCCAAGCTCGGCGTCTTGCGCGCGTCCTCGGCATCGTCGTTCCTTCCATTGTTCTCCACTACAATCTCCTACCCACAACCCTCTTTTCTGCTTGACAACGATATACCAGGTTCACATTGGCGCCGTCCACTGGGATGCGATGCTGGATGAGTGTCTGACAGTCTTTACCATGGCCATTGGTTCCCGAGAGCGATCATTTCTCACTGCATCTGGCTTTCTTTTCGGTTCGGTGTGAGCTTCCGCGATTGTCGAAGAAATGATGGCCGCTCGGGGAGTACGGCTCAGCGATGAGACGGTCCGGCGCTGGTGCGAGAAGTTTGGCAAACAGTATGCTGCCGGTCTGCGGAGACGTCGTGTTCGGATTGGGGATAAATGGCATCTGGATGAAGTCTTCCTCAAGATCAACGGAACCACGCATTACCTCTGGCGAGCGGTCGATCAGAACGGTGTTGTCCTCGATATTCTCGTGCAACCAAGGCGGAATAGATTTGCTGCCATCCGGTTCTTCCGCAAGCTGTTGCGCTCAACTGGGCGCCGATCATGCGTGATCATTACCGACAAACTGCGCAGCTATGGGGCGGCGAAACGGATCGTGATGCCCGGTGTTGCTCATCGACAACACCGGTATTTAAACAACCGGGCCGAGAACTCTCGTCAACCGACGCGGGAGCGGGAGAGGCGAATGCGACAGTTCAAGTCCGCTCGGCACGCCCAGCGTTTTGTCGAGGTGCACGGTATCATTGCCTCGCACTTCCGTCCCCGACGCCACTTGCTCTCCGCCGCTGATTTCCGACAACTCCGTAGTCAACGGTTCCGGGTTTGGAACGAGGTAACCGGGGCGGCTGCCCTCGCATGACCCCGTCGCCGACCGCGGCAAAAGCTTACCTTCCGCAAAGAATCCCCCCACATCATTCACTCGTCCGGTAACGTGACAATGCCCCTATAGCAAATCCCGGCATCGCAATAAGCGAATGACCGACGCTGTATTTGGAAAATTGAATGTCGCCGGTAGTGCTGATGCTCGCAGTGTGGCTGAAGAGCATTGCTTTCGCCCAAGCAACTTTCCGAGCTCCGTCGCCACTCGTGAAATGGCCTGCCCAAGTTAGCCAGTAGATGATACCAAAGCGGTGAAAACGCTGATCGGCTTTGCCAAAGCTTCGCAGATCCACTCGTCGAAGCAGTAAATAACGGTCGGATCACAGTGGCCATTCTACGCGACTGAACTGGATCTATGCCAACCATCCGTGATGAGGCGGACAGTCCACACCTGAAGCCGTCAACATCCTCAATCGTTTCAGACAGGACTGCACGTTCTCGTAAAGACCGAACTATCGGCGGGCGGCGGACGCAAGAACGGAATCAAAGTGCACGATGCAGGCCGGCGCTTCACGATCTCGGGGAGACGGTATCACACGCCCTGTAGTTCAATATGACAAGAAAACACCCTTGGACCGTCCTCATAAAAGGTGGAAGCCGGACTTTGGCGGTCCATTTTGGGATGCGGGTGAATACCCGTCCGAGAATGAGTTCGAAAGGGTCTGAGATTGTATAGGAGAACCGATGCGCACTCTAGCGGCTCCAATGAATGAATATCCGAATTTCGACTTGACCGGCCAAGTGGCGCTGGTGACGGGTGCCGCGAGGGGTCTGGGGCGCGCCATCTCATTAGCACTCGCAAATGCCGGAGCTGACGTGGCGCTCGGCCTCCGCGATGTCAACAGGGCGGGCGATCTGCCACTGGAAATCGAAAAGATCGGGCGCAGAACTCTGCCGCTCCAAATGGACACCTCGAGTCTGGAGCAGATTCACCGTGCCATCGAGAGAGTGGTTGAACAGTTTGGACGTATCGATCTTCTGGTGAACAACGCCGGTATCGCACCGGTAAACATGGCTGAAGATGTGAACGAACAGGATTTCGACCGGACGCTGGCAGTCAATTTGAAGGGCACGTTTTTTGCGAGCCAATATGCAGCCCGGCATATGATTCGGCAGAACAGCGGATGCATTGTGAACATGAGCTCGCAAGCTGGGTTTGTGGCCCTGCCTTCCGAATCTGTGTATTGCATGACGAAGGCCGGCATCGCGCACCTTACTAAGTGCCTGGCCATCGAATGGGGCCGGTATGGCGTCCGGGTGAATGCGGTGGCGCCTACCTTTATCCGAACGCCGGGGACCGAGGCGGCTCTTTCGGATCCTCAATTTGAAGCGGATGTGGTGGAGAGAATTGCCGGCTTACATCGGATAGGGCGACCGGTGGAAGTGTCGGGCGCGGTAGTCTTTCTTGCGTCTCCCGCGGCTTCGCTTATCACCGGTCATACTATATTGATCGATGGCGGGTGGACCGCTCGCTGACCCCTCTGGCTTAGTCCAGGAATCCGGCTTCCTTTAGAAACGCATAGCTCTGCCGGAGACTCCCGATGGGGTCTTTGCTGAAATCCTGCTCCACGAAAACGTGTTTCGCTTCGGTTTGCGAAACGGCCTCGAGAATGTCGCGCAGCGGCAAATCACCGGTTCCAAGCTCCCGATACGTACTGTTTGGAACCGTTGCAATATCGTAGTGAACCGGGGTTCCTTTAGCGCGGTCCTTTAGGTGCACAAGCTCAACCCGGTCTGCATGCTCGCGGAGAAACGCAGCTGCATTTACTCCTGCCATGCTGACCCAAAACGCATCTACTTCCAGGCCGATCAACTTCCTGTCCAATTTCTCAAGCAATACATCGAACGGCCTGCCACCCGGCTTCGGCTCGAACTCAAAATCATGGTTGTGATAACAGAATCGCAGGCCAGCGGACCGAGCCTTCTCTGCGGCCGCATTCAGCTTATCGGCCAGAGATCGATAGAAGTCCAAGCCCAGGCGTTCCTCAGGCGAGAGATAGTTGAACACCAGGTACTGAAAGCCATGATCCCTGGCAAGAGAAATGCAGTCCTCGAAAGTCACTCCGGGCTCAATCGGAGGCATGTCCGCGTGCTGCCAGGCAGTCCAGTTGCCGGTCAGCAGCGGCGTCTCGAAGTGCAAGCTGACGGGGTGCAGATTTACCCGCTTCAGGACGGGAGCGAGTAACTTAACCTGGCTGCGCAACATCTCCACCTCGCGGTAGCCGATATCGGCAATTGCCTGAAGCGTCTCCAGAGGACGCTTCACTACTACGTCGCGAACCGTGTAGAGTTGTACCCCGGCTGCGAGCGACTGCTTGCCAGCCGCTGGAATGGCGGCCAGAGCGGCCATGCTGATCAACCATCGCCTGGTCAACAGACCTCGGTGGGCCATATGGCAGTCAGTCTATTACAGCGGGCGACAGTTGTGCTCGTCTACGCAGCGCTCCGTCGGGCCCAGAGCCAATTCCCAGCCGCGAGGAGGGCAGTGATGCTCATCAGGCCAAGCTGGCGCAACTCTAACTGCGTCAGCAATGTGCCTGAAATACCGATCCCCAAGACGGCGAGCAGCCGCCCCAGACGCAACCGAAATGCAGGTGCGTGAGGTTGTGAACGCCGCAGCCGAATGAGCGCCGCGCAGGCGACGGAGTAAAAAATGGTGAGAGAGCCTGCCGTCAAGGCGATAGCCCAAAGAAACGTTCCGGTCGCCGCGAAAAGGAGAACGGCAGTGCCATACAGAAGAATGCCAACGGACGGGGTTCGGAACCGTGGATGCACCTTCCCAAATAGCGCGGGGCAGTCGCCCATCCGGGAGAGTGCGACCGGGAATCTCGGTGCATTTAAAAATGCGCCCGAGATCCAGCCATAAGTCGACAGCATCACCGCCACAGCGACAAATGACCCTGCCCCGCTTCCAACCAATGAAGTCGCTGCTTCCACTACGGGCCGGTCGCTCGTACTTGCTCCAATCCTTTGGAATATGACGAGCTGGAACGAGGCGTAGACGAACGCGCATATCAGCAGCCCGGTACCCAGCGCGAACGGAATTGTACGCCGCGGTTGATTTACCTCGCCTGTCGGCACCAAGGCGTCCTCCCAGCCACTGAAAGCATAGACAAGGATCAGCAAGAGTTTCGGCCAGACGCTCCAATGCGAGGGAGGGAGCCGTGCCGTTGGGTAATGCGGCGATCCTGTCTCAAGCAAGCCCAAGCTGATCACGAGCGCCAAGGGACATAGCTTTGCTACCGTGAAGAGGACACTAAGGTTGGCACCCTGACGGACGCCGAGATAGTTGGCGGTTGTCGGTATCGCGATGAGGATCAGGAGTGTCGCAACGCGCAACCAGCCGTGCGTGGCGGAGGGAAAAAACTGCGCCAGGTAAGTCAAAAAAGGTTCGCGCCCGCTGCGCCACCTCCAACAATGGCCAGCATCCAGAACCATCCAACCTGCAACCCGACGAATCTGCCGAAGGCGGTCCTCGCATAGAGATACATGCCGCCGGGCTGAGAGAACTGTGAAGCTACCTCGGCGACCGGAAGAATGATGATGCCCATCAGCAATGCAGCAACAACCATTGCCAGCGGACTCAGGCTGCCCACCAGCCGAATCGCTTCTGAAGGCACGCCGAAAATCGCGCTCCCGATGATGCAGTTGATCACCAGTGCAGTCATACTCCAGCGCCCGATTGGACGCGCATCGCCCATAAGGATTCCCGGGCCGCTTCAACCTGAATTGAGGGCAAGC
>JAOAPP010000412.1 GCA_025462985.1 Bryobacterales bacterium
ATAGAACTGAGCGTCCCATGGAGTATAGAGAGAATTAGTGAAGTAGATGCGTTTGCCGTCGCGGCTGAGCTCGACCATTTGCGGAGCGCCGTTCAATGGAGTGTTGGGACGCTGCGGATGAGCGGCCTTGCGCACGATGCCGCCCAGGTGCACCGATGCGGTTTTTCGCGGATGGAAGGGATCGGAGACATCGTATTGCAGGAATTCGCCGGTGCCGAAGCAGGAGACATACAGGAAGCGGTCGTCGAGCGAAAGATTGATATCCGTGACGAATGGTGGAACGGCCTTGAAGCCTGCAAGCACCGGTGGCAGGGTTGCGGGATCGGCAGGCTCGGCGGGAATCTCGATCACTTTTTTGATGCCCCATTTGCCGTTATCGCGATACCACAGCCACACCGACGCGGACAGATCCTTCAAGGAGACCACCACGCCGAGAAAACCGTAAGCGCGGGTGGGATCGTGCGCCGGCCTCAATTCCAGCGCCATCTGATGCTCAGAACCTAATTCGAGTTCCTGAACATGACGCCGCTTGGGCAGATCCCAGACGTGCATCTTGTGGCCATAGCCGCCGCTCAGCAGAATTTCCGGATTTACGCCGTTCTTCACCATATTGGGCGTTCCCCATTCGCTGGTGATGACAGTGTCGAATCCCAGGTGCCACCAGAAATCGTATGCGAGGTTCTGTGGGCCTCGGTCCAGCTCCCACTTGCCGAGGACCTCGAAGCTCTCGTGATCCATCACGAAAACTCCGCCGGGGCCGTCGCCATCCGGAGCTCCGAGCGCGCTGACTAAGATGCCATCGGGGCCGCAGTGAACGGTATGCGGCGCAGCGTATCCAGTTCGCGCGGCCAAAGTCTCCGGCTCGATCACCTTCACAATTTTCGGGTTGTGCGGATCGGGCTTGGTATCGACGATATGGATTCGCGATGAGTTGATGCCAGGCACCACCAGGTAACGGCGCTCCACATGAGGGTGCGGAGCGTGCGGGCACAGGCAGGCACTGCATGCGTTCCAGCCGAAATGATGCAACTCGTCGCCGGCATGCGGCATGTCCACCTGGCCAACGAAATGACCGTAGCCCGACGATGCGGGATCGACGTCCACGACGCCGATCGCGTCGTGCCGGCCGTTGTTATTTCCGTTGACCATCGCGACATAGGCCAGCCTTTCCGCTGGTGCATCCATGGCCATTTTTGGGGAAGGGTAAAACGTGGAATCAGGGCGCCAAATCGACATTTTGAAATCTCCTTTAACTCAGATACAGACAGTGACTCGCATGAAAGTGGCAGGAATGAAAGTGCCTGCGCCTTTACTCTTGTTTTGTGCGTTCGCCAGCTCCACAAGCTGGTTGTGAAGCTCCTTCTCTCTCGCGTTTTCCCGGGCTGCTTCGACGGCCTTCATCGTCGGCCCATAGAAGTTCTCAAACAGCTCGATGAACTCTGTCGGGCTTTGGTCGGGCGAGGCGAAGTAGTAAGTGTCCTTGACCATCGAGATGCTTTCTTTAGGCACTCCTGCGTGGGCAAAGCGCTCGATGATATTGCTCTCCACGCCCCACGTCATGGGACTGATGAAATCTTCCGGAGGCGGAGGCGTAAATGTTCCACTGATCTTCAGCAGTTGCGATACGAACGTCGGATCGTTGGGAATCCAATTGCCCATCACAATGCGGCCGCCGGGTTTGGTGACGCGCACCATCTCCTTAGCGACATCGAAGGGCTTGGGCGCAAACATGGCGCCAAATATGGAGATGGACAGATCGAACGAATGGTCGGCAACGCCCTCCAGACGGCAGGCGTCTCCTTCCTGAAACTTCAGGTGACCGAGACCCTCTTCGGCAGCTCGTTTGTTTCCGGCTTCGACAAGATTGCTGGCGATGTCGACGCCAGTTACTTCCGCTCCGGCACGTGCCAGCGGAATAGCCGTGGTGCCGTCCCCGCAGCCGAGGTCTAGAACCCGCAGCGGCGGCGTGATTGCCAGTGACCGAATAAGCACTTCGCCAGACTGGCGCATGAAAGCGGCGATTTGGGTGAAGTCACCCTGTTCCCACAATGCCTTGTTTGGATTCACGAAAGCTCCTTTCAATTGGGCTCGCCCGTCACTTAGCGCGGCGGGAAGTCCCCTTCAGAGCTACAATTGTGCGGTGATTCTGCTGCTACGGCCATGCCCGAGCGTCGCCATGACTTGCTCAGGCGGCTTGCGGCGGCTGATTCGTTTGCTAGGAGACCGCGGAACTTTGCCGACTGTGCAGAGGACCGGCAAGAGTACAAAATGGATGCCTTCTCGGAAATCCTAAGCGGAGTGAAACTCAACGGCGCTGTCTTCTTTACAGCCGAATTCTCAGCTCCCTGGGGTTTCTCGGTACCAGCGCCGAATATAACGGCTGCCATTCTTGGCCTGGGGGCGGCACATCTTCTGCTCTACGATTTGGTTATTGAAGGCGGTGCCGTGATCGAGCTGACAGACGGACAGTGCACTGATCTCAGGCCCGGCGATGTCGTCATCTTTCCGCATGGTGATCCCCATCACATGAGCAGCGGGAAAGGTACGAAACCGCCTTTCCCAAACTATGGGATCACTTCTAAGATCAAATCGCGCGACTTGACTCCGCTACTTGCCGGGGGCGGCGGTGAAATCTCGCGGTTCGTGTGTGGGTACATGACTTGTGACCCCTATCTGAGCCGACCGATCCTAAGCGGACTTCCACCTGTTCTTAAGGTCAACATCCGGACCGATCGCTCCGGGAACTGGCTGGAGAATTCGATTATGCACCTGGTGGAAGAAGCCGCTTCGGGACGAATTGGCAGTGAGGCCATGCTCGCCAAACTCTCAGAGGCCTTGTTCGTCGACACCTTACGGCGCTACGTAGCCGGCCTGCCGGAACAACAAACAGGATGGCTCGCAGGAACGCGTGACCCGATTGTGGGAAAAAGCCTTGGATTGCTGCACAGCCGCGTTGCCCATCCGTGGACGATCGCGGACCTCGCGGACCAAGTGGGCATTTCGAGGTCCGCGCTGGTGGAGCGCTTTACCCGGTACCTCTCCGAGCCACCCATGACGTACTTGACCCGTTGGAGACTTCAATTGGCCGCTCGATCGCTCGAACGGACGTCGCGAGGCGTTGCGGATATCGCTGCCGACGTCGGGTACGAATCGGAGGCAGCTTTCAACCGCGCATTCAAACGTGAGTTCGGGCAGCCTCCAGGCCGATACCGCAGCGACCATAAGAGCTCGCCCATCAAGAAGGCCAGCGAACACGTTGAACTGAGGGCAACGCTTGCTCGTTGAGCATAACTCCCGAGTGACGCACTAACCGCAAACTGAACGATCGAGACGACGGCCCGAACTAGGTAGGTCCTCCCTTTGACGGCGATATGTTTATGTATTCTGTCCGAACGGTAGGCGATCCGGACAGAGTGCGGGCGGTGAAGAGAGTTGCTTGACGAGCAAACGCCGCGCGAATCACGAACTGGCCTGCGCTGACTTGGCATCCCCGATAATCAAATGGACCCCCTGCTGACGCCAGGTCTGCTTTTCGCCGGGCTCCATGTCGGGTACATGGCTCGCTAGCCAGTCATGGAACTCGACGCGCAACTTGGCTTCGAGCGACTTGGGATTCGCGCCGGGGCGCACGCGGCCGAGGATATCGAGCCAGTTCGTATTCGGGCGTTTGAGGCGCTGGGCTTCGC
>JAOAPP010000356.1 GCA_025462985.1 Bryobacterales bacterium
GCGCATCGGTTGGCGGCGGTGGATAGCCTGCATCCATCGCTCCTTCCCGCATGCGCAATTCACCCCAGCGGAGACCGATCTGCAACAGATAAGAGACCGGATTCGCGTTATCCTGCTGCGCTAGAAAACGGGCACAGGCCTGAATTCGGGCAGCAGCCTGCTCAACATTCACAGGATCCACCGCTTCCCCGGCCAGTATCCCGGCTGCGGCGATGGCCGGTGTGTTCTTCACCTGAGGCTCACTGGTGACATCTCGCGGTTCCGGCTCTGCGGCCGGCTCACTCTGCAATGTCTGTTCGCTCGTCTGCGGCGCGATAGTGACCGGCGCCTCCACGGGGATGTCCGGCTCTCCCTTGCGTTTCTCCTGGAGCAGTGCGGCGACTCCGCGCTTGAGTTCCTGGATCGCCTGATCCAGCCGGCTCAACGAAGGACCATCCACGCCGTAGCGTTCATCGCAGAATACAGCGAGGCGTTGCAACAGCTCCGTCGCTTCGGTAAGCGCGTTCTCTGTATCCACATAGAAGCTCTTGGGAGTAGCCGCAAGCGCGGCATCGAAGGCCTCTGCAGTGACCTTACCTTCGGCCACCGCAGCCTCGCGCGCCTCGCGCTTGGCATCGCTATGGCTCGCATCTGCCTCGTAGCCGATGAAACGCGATTCCTTGTATTGATAAAAATTGTGCCCTGCGCGAGTCAACGGTGCGTGATACAGCAACGCACTCACACGATTCGCCATCCACTCTATCGGCATGGCCCGCAGACCGCTGTCGCCATCCTCGATCTCCGGATGCAGCGTCTCCCAGAACTGCTCCTGCACGGCCAAAAATAAGCTAAGACACGGTGGCAGAACTGTGATGCCCTCCCGCTTGATGTGGGCTTCAGTGAGCCAAGCGAGCAGTTGCAGATCTTTGCTTCTGGTCGCCAGGACATCGCCCGCCAGCTTGATGACCAGATTGAAATCTGCTTTCTTGGCGGCGCGCTGCCAGTCGCCTACAGGAAGACTATCGTCCTCCTCGATCCGCGCCTCCTTGATCTGGTCGTATACGCGATCGTAGCGGAGGCTCGGCCCGGAAGGGTTGTCGCCGGCTACCGGCTCCAGCAGGTCTTCGCGCAGCGGCACTATGCAACCTCAGCGGGATGATCGAGGGTAAGACTCCGCATCTCGAGCAACGCCAATTCCCGATCGTCAGCCGCAAAGATTTTTTGCCCGAACGGCAGTAACCCGAACCGCTCGTCCTCTTCCCACACCGTCGTCGATCCTAATCGGACAGCATCGTCTTCATGCTTCCACGAGAGCGGTGAGAGAACCGGGAGAAGAACCTCGCCCAATTCCTGGAGCCGGAAGGCTGGCGTCACTCCCAGTCTGGCGGGGGCCCAGATCAGATCGCGCAATTTCGTGGGCGCCTCGATCGCGAGCGAAGCGACATACTCGAGCGGTATCCATGTATAGCTGCCAGCAATGAAGACTTCCAGGTGGTCGCCGATCCGCGGATCCACATCCGTAAACGACAGTACGGGCGCGCCGTTGACCGCTCCCGGGCCGGATGGCCGCGGAGTATCCGAAGGGAACTGCCCGCTCGCGAACATCTCCTGCCGCGTGCGTTCAGCGTGCAGCGCCGCCTTGTACACGAAAATGCCAGCGGCTGCTTCCTTACTGGAATCGACCAGCATGTCCAATTGCTTCTCGGCCCGGTCGTATTCGCCGGCAAAACAAAGCAACTCGAACAGCATCGTGCGGCGCTTGGTATCCAGCGGCTGCTTCTTCAGTTCCTCGCCAAGCGCCGTAATCGCCGGCTTCAACTGGCCGGCTCGATACAGAGCAACAGCATCCATCACGACAACTTATTCTGCTTCAGGTCGTAGCTGACTGGACCTGTACTCGTCAGATTGCCCTGCTCGTTCTGCATGCTGTAGTCCACTTTGATGGTGTTGTAGCTGAATGACAGGCTGACCGTCGGGATCTCGCTGCTGCCGGAAATCTGAAGCGAGCTGACGAACAGTTCTGTAAAGTCGACCTTGAGGTACGGTTTGCCATCCGCGCCGGATTTGACGGCGGTCATGATGCCGGTCTTGATGTGTGCGCCCGCGCAGAGTGACTTGAAGAGTTTAGGGGTGGCCTTATCGAAATAGGTCATGATGCTGAAGGCAGATAAGTCCACCTTTCCCGCACCAGACCCACCTGTTCCGGCCACAGTGGAGGTTTGGCTGCCGCCCCAGCTCCAGCTCAGGATCTGGATCTCATCTTTGTGGGTCGCATCTACAGACTCCCCTTGTATCCCGTCCAGCTTCAAAAAATAGTCGACCGCCATCCGCGTTCTCCCTTATGTGAGGAGACCAGCGCTCTCTTCACGAGTGCCCTGCCGGTCCCGGTTCTCTGTGGATTTACTTCCGTGCCGAAGCAGGCAGGTCGGCTACCAGACGAAGCGATACAGAGAGTTCGTCGAGCTGGAAATGTGGCTTCAAGAATGCAGTGGCCCGGTAAACGCCAGCCTTCCCGGGAACCTCCGCTACCTGGATGACCGCTTCGCGCAGCGGGAGCTTGGCTTTCGCTGCCTGCGAAGCATTGTCATCGGCGCAGACATAGTTGGAGATCCATTGATTCAGAAACTTCTCCGTATCCTGCCGGCTGGTGAAACTCCCAATCTTGTCGCGCATCATCGCCTTGAGGTAGTGCGCGAAGCGGGACATGGCAAGAATGTAGGGGAGCTGCGCGGAGAGCCGCGCATTCGCATTGGCCGCATCCTTGTCATACAGCTTGGGCTTGTTCACTGTCTGCACACTGAAGAAGGCCGCGTAGTCTGTTCCTTTGCAATGCACGAGAGGCACCAGGCCCTGATCGGCAAGCTCTTTCTCGCGACGGTCCGTCACTGCGACTTCAGTCGGGCACTTGAGTGCGACATCGCCTTCATCAGTGCGAAACGTGTGCGCGGGCAAACCATCTACCAGACCACCGCCTTCCACGCCGCGGATAGCAGCGCACCAGCCGTATTTCGAGAACGAGTTCGTCAGCCGCGCCGCAAGACCGAATGCCGCATTTCCCCACAAATACTTCGAATGGTCACTGCCACCCACCTGCTCCTCGTAGTCGAACGCCTCTACCTGCTTTGTTTCCTTGCCATACGGAAGCCTCATCAGGATGTGCGGCAGAGTGAGCGCAAGGTAGCGCGAGTCGTCCGACTGCCGCAGTGACTTCCACTTCGCATAATCGGTCGAGTCGAAGACTTTGCCTATGTCTCTAGGGGACCCAAGTTGTGTGTAACTGTCGAGGTTCAATAGTTCGGAGGAGGCGGCGGACAGAAATGGCGCGTGTGCCGAGGAAGCAACCTGCGAGATCCGTTCCAGCAGCTCCAGGTCCTCTGGGCCGCGACCGAACTCGTAATCGCCCACCATCGCCGCGAATGGCGCACCGCCGAAGACTCCAAACTCCTCCTCATATACCTTCTTGAAGAGCGCGCTCTGATCGAACTCGGAAGCCCGCTGCAAGTCCTTCAGCAGCTCCTTCTTGGAGACATTCAGAACCTTGATCTTCAGCATGTCGTTCGTTTCGCTCTGGTCGAGCAGGTACTTGATTCCGCGCCAAGTGCCTTCGAGCTTCTGG
>JAOAPP010000467.1 GCA_025462985.1 Bryobacterales bacterium
TTGAGAGAGCGCAAATTCTCCCATGTCTTCATAAGCGAGACCCTGGATGTTCCAGGCCTTACCGGAGCCAAGAGCGTCAAGTGAGCCGGAATTCAAGAGCGGTTGGAGTTCAACGGTCGCCTGTGCCGGTTTGCCTTCCATCTCCAGCGCAAAGGCATCGGTAAGCCGCTGCGCCGGCGTAATCTGCGCCAACAGCGGGCAAGCAGCAAGTAGAAGGATCGTAGACAAGATTCCTGTGCGTGCATCAAATTTCGCGTCCATGATTGCTCTCAGGCTTGCATCGGTTCACAACCGCGCCGCCGAACGCACAGCCATCCCTTCCATTTGAGATTGACGCCCTCTGGCATGCAGCCAGAGTTCTACTGCGATGGTGTTAATGGAAAAGCCAATCCAAAATGCGATGCCGAAGAACTGCCGCGGTTCAAGGTGTGTCCATCGGCTGGTGGCGAAAAAAAATCCCATTACCGGCCGCGTTGTAGCGATGCCGAGCAGTATCCCAACCGCCCGGGTCATCCAACGCCGCTTCAGCAAATTCTCGCCGTGGCGCATATATCTATAAGAACGCGCCAGCGAAAACAGAAACAGGGTATTGAACAGAAGCACTGCAGAGCGTTCTACCCATCCGCCAATTGAGTAGGTGTTCATGGCATAGGCCGTGACGCCGACGACTGCTCCCAGCGGAAACAGCAATTGTTCTGCCCATACAGCTTCGGTACGGCGCACAAAGACAAATGGAGTCAGCAGAACAAACGCCATCGCAGGCAGAATGTGGGCAACCGTCAGGGCAGCGTGCGATGCAAATGCCGCGTCCAGCGTAGCCAACTGTGGCGGCGCAGACTGTGATGAATGGACGATTGCGACCAGCCTTCGCGCGACGACTGCAACCGAAATTGCAATGCTGATCCAGAATCCCGTCAGCAGCCACAGCGGAGCTGCTGCTCCGCCGGCGAGAGGATTGCGGTCCTTGCTGGAGACTGAAGTCTTCATAGCGTTATCCCCTCTACTCCCCGACTAAACCGGGGGAGTTGTCGTGACGAAACCGCCCCTGGAGATCGGTTGTGTCATTCGCCACCGCTCCTATTCTGGCCGCAACATGATCCAGTCGCGAATGCCATTTCTTCTGGAGTTGATCGGCCTTGGTGCGTTGCTCGGGACTTAGAACGGTGGTGTATATCTTCGACTTCAACCGTTCCTTCTCGACCAGCAGCTTTCCAATCGTCGCACCCTGACGGCCTGCAATTTCCTGAACCTTGGTATCGTCAAGGGTTCCTTGCGCTGTCGCCAACTCCATCTCTTTGCCCTCGGAGACTAAATCGTGAACGAGGGATACGATCGTCGGTCGCTGTGCCTTCCAGATCGACTGGATCTGCGACTTCTGCGCATCAGTGAGATTCAATTCATGCGCCACGTAGCCGAGAGGGCCGTGATGCCTCCATCCCCATCTACCCCTTCCGTGCCGTCCTGAGCCGTCTGCCCGCGCAACGACTATGGTGGCCGCAACCAACAGCAACGCCACACTTGACCAGATCATGACTCGCTTCATAACAACCTCTTGTGTACTGCATCTTGATTTCAGCATCGTAGACCGCGGCGTGCGATAAAGATTGGTTAAGCGAGGTAAAGTTTTGTAAAGACTGCTTCTGCCGGTAGAAGGATGATCTAGTATCGAGTCGGAGGTGGCGGGCGGCAGAGAATGGATCGCGTTCTCATCGTCGATGATGATGTCGAGCTGTGCAGACTGCTCGCGGAGCGCCTTAGCCCTGAGGGGTTCGCGATCGATACCGTGCACGATGGGCCGCGTGGACTTGAGCGCGCCCTCTCCAAAGAGCACGCCCTCGTCGTTCTCGATCTCATGTTGCCGGGCATGGGCGGTCTGGACGTTCTGCGCAGGTTGCGCGTACAGTCTGCCGTTCCGGTGTTGATCCTGACCGCGCGGGGAGAGGACGTCGAACGAATTCTGGGGCTTGAGATCGGAGCCGACGACTACTTGCCCAAGCCATTCAATCCACGCGAACTTATTGCACGAATTCGTGCGATTCTGCGGCGGACCACGCAGTTTGGACCCTCAGCGGCCCCGCTGGTTGTGGGCGATCTCCGTCTCGATCCTGTAGCGCGTGAAGTCTGGCTGAAAGATTCGCTGCTGGATCTGACGAGCGTGGAGTTCGTGTTGCTGGACACCTTTTTGCGCGCTGCTGGACGGATACTCACACGCGAGCAACTCACCGAGACTGTCCTCGGCCGGAAGCTTGGGCCCTTCGATCGAGTCATCGACGTCCACGTCAGCAACGTGCGCAGAAAGCTTGGGCCAGCGCAGGCTGGTGAGCGGATCAAGGCTGTGCGGGGCAGCGGCTATCTTTTTGTAGCGCGGGCGGAGGCCAAATGAAGCTGACCATCCGCAGTCTCTTCCTGAAGATATTCCTTTGGTTCTGGGCAACGGTCATCGTCACAGGCATTGCGCTTATTCTCACATTCATCTTCCAGCCGCGAAGCGTGCCTTCGCAATGGCACGCGACTTTGATGGAGACAGCACATTCTTCCGGAACTATCGCTGTCAACGAAGCTGAGCGAGGTGGCGACTCCGCGGCAGCGGCTTACATCGAGCGGATCGAAGAGGAAACGCATCTGAGGACATGCCTCTTCGATATGGCGGGAGGCCTGGTCGCCGGAAGCGATTGCGGGAGCTTTCAAACCATGACTTCGCACGTGACGGCTGCCAAGCCATCAAACTTCAGCATGAGATACGGTATCGCCCGGGTTGCCGTGAGATTGAAGGGCAGCAATGGTCACGAATATATCTTTGCTACCGAGCTTCCGGCCGGGCCACGCGCAGCGCTGGGGATCAACCGTACCGCCATTGCGTTGCAGTGGGGTGTGGCGCTTCTGGTCTCGGGCTTCATCTGCTATCTGCTGACTCGTTATCTCACCGCGCCGATTCTGCGGCTGCGCGCGGCGTCTCAGCAACTGGCCGCCGGGGATCTGAGCATCCGCGCCACCGCAGGAATAGAGCGCCGCCATGATGAACTGGGAGATCTGGTACGCGATTTCAACGCGATGGCCTCCCGCATCGAAGAGCTCGTCTGCCGCCAACGTCAACTCATCTCGGATGTGTCCCATGAACTGCGCTCGCCCCTGGCCAG
>JAOAPP010000520.1 GCA_025462985.1 Bryobacterales bacterium
GGCAGCCGATGGCGACGACATCATCCTCCCGCTCTTCCTTGCAAACGGCATCACCGGTATCCGGGACATGGGCAGCGAGCTCGACGCAGTCCTCAACGCGCGGGAGAGGGTCGCGTCCCATCGTCTCTTCGGCCCGCGCATGATCATCTCCGGCCCCATGCTTGACGGCGCGAAGTCGCAGTACAAGGCCGCCATACCCATCACCACGCCCGAGGATGGCCGCAACGCGGTGGACCTACTGAAGCGTCGGGGCGTCGACTTCATCAAGGTGCAGTCTGGCGTGCCGCGCGAAGCCTATTTCGCCATAGCGGACGAATCCAAAAGGCTGGGCATTCCCTTCGAGGGACATGTTCCTGACGCGATCCGCGCCTCCGAGGCGATCTCCTCGGGTCAGCAGACCTTCGAACACCTGATTGGCATCTTTGAAGCCAGTTCCTCTGATGAAACCAGCTACCTGACCGGGAAAAAGTCCCCTGCCCTGTTTCTTGCGAGTTACGACACGGCCCGTGAGGCCACCATCATCGACCTGATCGCGAAACACCATGTGTGGCAGTGCCCGACCCTATTCTGGGAACGAGGGCAGTGGCTTGTCGATGTCATCGATTACAGCAAAGACCCCGACTTGGCCTATGCTCCCCACACCTGGGTGGAGAAGCTTTGGCCACAATCCCAGCGGTCCATCCTCAAGACTCTGGACACGGATCCGGTTGTGATTCGCGAGCGCTTCGTAGATCACGAACTGGATATTGTCCGTAAGCTCCATGCCGCCGGAGTGCCCTTCCTCGCAGGCACCGACACTCCGGCCGGTGTCGATGTCATCCCTGGCATTAGTCTTCATCTGGAATTGCAGCGGTTCGTGGCGGCCGGCTTCACGCCGCTCCAGGCACTACAGACCGCCACCCTCAATCCCGCGCAGTTCTACAACAAGCTCAGCGAGTACGGCACCGTTCAGCCCGGTCGCGTGGCGGACCTTCTACTACTCAAGGCAAACCCACTGACGGACATCGCCAACACACGCAGTATCACGGCGTTGATCGCTGATGGGCGGTACCTTTCAGAGGCGGACCTGCATCGACTCCGCAGCAGACTCAGAAAATCCGCCGCCACGAGATAGCTCTCCCGCCGGCCGCAGAGATGTAGGGATTCATTTGATCGCTCCGGGGAGGCCCGCCACCCTTCTCAACAAGCCAGTCTGATCTGCGTGATACGCCTGAGGAAAGCAGATCAGACTCAGCAAGGATTCGATAGTCTCATCGGGATTCGCTCGCGGGGAAAAGGGGGCTTTGCTCCTGAGGTCGGAATGAGTCACGTTCGGAGTCCGCGATCGAAGCGTTCACATGCTTCGTCCCACTCCGCCAGAAGTCTGTGGAGAGATATGGTTTCATCCTCGCCCCCAATGTTCGCTTCCGCAAGCGTATCGGTCTAGCTCTCCGTCAGGGAAGACTCGTTCCTGCTTGAGAACTGGCATAGCTCGATCATAGGCCCAAGCAGATGACCCAGCACCAGTTGAGACAGTTTCCGCCGCTTCCTTGGCTGATCAGGCTCTCGTCATCAGGGATGCCTTGGCAGTTCAACGTGACGATGGAGCGTGTAATGCTTGTCATCAGCCTGAACTGCTCGCACATGCTTGTGTGTCTGTTTCTGTTGCTCTCTTTCCTTGGAAAAACGTCTGAGCGCCATCGCAGGGTCCGCTGCTGTTGCGAGCCAACCCGCTATGTAGGTCCACGCCAAGGTATGCGTTCGATGCACGGATAGCCGGCTAATCGCCCGCATTGCAAAGTAAAAGGGCTGAGGCTTGCGCCCCAGCCCTATATCTACAGGCGACTACAGACTCCCCGTTCGCAGACGTTGCTCGGTGACCAGCAGCTAACCATGAAGAGGTTGAACCTCGGTCTGCCCCGCACGGAAATAGACACCCGCAGTCCTCGGCCGGTACGGCTGCGGCTGGAGAGGAGGTGATTCGACCTCATCCTCCCTTGTCAGATGCCATTCCTAGCGTTATGCCTTCGCGATTGCCCGGCGAAAGGAAGATCGAACAGGACAACATTGGCGTGGCCGTTCAGATTCCGAATCGTCTGACGGAACGACACGGTAATTGCCATGGCACCATTCACCATGATGGCAGGTCGTGCAGCCGCCCGGCTTGTACCAGCCCAATTGTCGGTTGCCCCACTTAGATACTTCGAGAAAATGGAGTCCATCGATTTCAGGCTGGCACTAAACGCGGAAGCTCAGTAGGTGCCCAGGCGCTTCAGAGCTTCCGCTACGCCTGCACCATAGGCGGGATCTGCCTGCGCGCAGTTGCAAATGTGGCGGTCCTTCACTTTCTTCTCGGCGTTGCCCAGGGCACGCGCAGTGTTATCAAAGAGGCGTTGCTTTTCCTCTTTGCTAAGCATGCGGAACAGGTTGCCCGGCTGGGAATAGTAGTCGGTATCGACCCTGTGATTCCAGTGATCCGCAGCACCATCGATAGGGAGAGGCGGCTCCGCGTACTCGGGCTGCTCCTGCCACTCGCCGTAGCTGTTCGGCTCATAGCTGATAGCTCCCCCGCTGTTGCCATCGACTCGCATGGCCCCATCGCGGTGGTAGCTGTGGAAGGGGCACTTCGGTGCGTTGATGGGAATCTGGTGGTGGTTGACGCCCAGGCGATATCGTTGCGCGTCGCCGTAGGAGAAGAGGCGTCCCTGTAACATCTTGTCGGGAGAGAAGCTGATGCCCGGCACGATATTCGCCGGCGAAAACGCCGCCTGTTCCGTCTCCGCAAAGAAGTTGTCTGGATTGCGATTCAGCTCAAAGAAGCCGACTTCTATGAGCGGGTAGTCGCCATGCGGCCATACCTTGGTTAGATCGAAGGGATTGAGGTGATAGGTATTGGCGTCCTTCTCTTCCATGATCTGCACAAAAAGCTTCCACCTGGGGAACTCGCCCTTTTCAATGCTCTCGTACAGGTCTCTTTGGTTGCTTTCTCGGTCGCGGCCGACCAGCTCTGTAGCCTCTGCATCTGTAAGATTCTGGATACCCTGCTGGGTCTTGAAGGTGAACTTCACCCAGCAACGCTCGTTTTTAGCGTTGATAAAGCTGTAGGTATGGCTTCCGAAGCCATGCATGTGTCGAAAGCTGCGAGGGAGTCCACGATCACTCATCACAACGGTTACCTGATGCAGCGCTTCGGGCAGGTTTGTCCAGAAGTCCCAGTTGTTATTGGCGCTGCGCAGTCCCGTTCGAGGATCGCGCTTGATAGCGTGGTTCAGGTCAGTGAACTTAAGCGGGTCACGAAAAAAGAATACGGGAGTGTTGTTTCCGACTACATCCCAGTTTCCTTCCTCCGTGTAGAACTTGAGCGCGAAGCCGCGAATATCTCGCTCAGCATCAGCAGCTCCTCGCTCACCGGCAACGGTGGAGAAGCGAGCGAACATTTCGGTCTTTTTGCCAATCTCGGAGAAGATTTTCGCCTTGGTGTACTTGGTGATGTCATGGGTGACGGTGAACGTTCCACGAGCACCGGCACCCTTTGCATGCATTCTGCGCTCTGGAATCACTTCACGGTCGAAATGTGCCAACTTTTCGAGAAACCAGACATCCTGCAGCAATGCGGGACCGCGCTGCCCCGCGGTCTGGATGTTCTGATTGTCCACAACAGGCGCACCTGCAGCAGTCGTAAGTTTCTTCATGTGTCTCCTTGGGGTGTTGTGTCTGACTAGT
>JAOAPP010000556.1 GCA_025462985.1 Bryobacterales bacterium
CGCAGCCGAAGTTAGTGGATTTAAGAAGGCCCAGGAGAGCAACGTTCCATTGAACGTAGGAGACCGGCGCACGGTCGATATCAAGCTCGAAGTTGGCTCCACAAGCGAAAGCGTCGTAGTTCAGGCAGACGCCGTTCAGGTGCAAAGCGAGTCGGGCGAAGTCAGTGACGTTATCACAGGACAGCAGGTCTCGCAGCTGGCAACGAACGGCCGGAGCATGTATTCCCTGGCCACTTTGACAGCGGGCGCGTCGAGCAACATGTCGGACTTGAACATTCCGACCTCAACGGGCGGCGATGCCACGGTGTCTTTCAACGGCATGCGCCAGAGCCACAACTTGTATCTGGTGGATGGCGGCGAGGCGGCGGATCGAGGGGGCGCCGGCGGCATGGATATCATGCCTTCAGTCGACGCGATCGCGGAGTTCCGAGCGCTAACATCCAACTACACAGCCGAGTATGGACTCTCCTCGAGCGCAACCATGACCATGGCTTTCAAATCGGGCACCAAGGACTTTCACGCATCCGCTTGGGAGTTCCTGCGGAACGATGCGCTCGATGCCGGGAACTACTTCACCAACGCGGCCGGGAAGAATGCGCCGGAGCTTCGATTCAACACCTATGGTTTCAACGTCGGCGGACCGGTTTTTATTCCTAAGGTTTACAACAAGAATCGCGAGAGGACGTTCTTCTTTTACAACATGGAGTGGCGCAAGCTGGTACAGGGCGGTCTGACTAACCAGACTGTTCCAAATTCCAGCGAATATGGTGGCCAGTTCCCGAGTTCTACCGTAATCCATGCACCATCAGCCAACCAGATGTCGCCGGCGTTGCAGGCCAAGTACGCGGCAATGGGGGTCGCGCCCGGGAGTGCATTCCCAGGAAACAGGATTCCCGCATCGTTGCTTGATCCGAACGCCCAGGCGCTCCTTTCGGCGGGGATATTTCCGGCCGCCAACAGCGGTACTCAGTTTATCGGCGGAAATAAGCTTCCGACCGACCTTCGCGAGGAGATCGTTCGCATTGACCACCGCTTTTCCGATAAGTTCTGGATCTTCGGCCACTGGGTAGATGAGCAAGTCAGCCAGACATATGGCACATCTATCTGGAGCGGAGATAACCTGCCGACGGTAGGCGACAACTTTACGAATCCGGCGTATCACGGCGTCATTCACGCAGTGAACTCCATCAGCCCAACTCTACTGAACGAGCTGGCGTTCAATTACAATGGCAACCGGATCGGGATCACTCCGACCGGCATTTACCAACGGACTCAGGGCATCGACATACCCGAGCTATTTCCGGGCAACACTCTTAACCGGATCCCCGGCGTGCAGCTAAGCGGGAGCACGGGCGCGCATTACGACGTGAACAGTTGGCCCTGGCACAACAAGGCCGACGATTACCAGATTCGGGATGACATCTCCTGGACCAAGGGCGCGCATCAGTTGAAGTTCGGCGTAAGTTGGGCCCTGTACAAGAAAGTGCAGGACCTGTTCGGAAACACGCAGGGGTCGTTCGTGTTCGACGGAGCTTACACGGGCAATGACTTTGCCGATTTCCTGCTCGGATATTCGAAATCTTATACGGAGCTGGCGGTCCAAGACAAAGGCTACTGGAACAACGTTTCACCGGCTGCTTATGTGCAGGACAACTGGAAAGCAACTCGCCGTTTGACCATCAACCTTGGTTTGCGATGGGATGGCATTCCGCACACTTATGAAGCCAACAACAGGATGTCGAACTTCTATGCCAACCTGTACAATCCGGCAAACGCGGCCGTTCTGCTGCCCAACGGAACGATAAGCCCCACTAGCCCCGGATTGGGCACCAGCCCCAATCCGATTCTCAACGGATATCAGTTCTATCTCAACGGGATCGGAATCGCCGGCAAGAATGGAATTCCTAAGGGCCTAGTGAAAGATGCCTGGTTGAATTTCGGCCCGCGTGTTGGTCTGGCCTACGATTTGACCGGTTCAGGCAAAACGGTTATCCGAGGCGGGTTCGGCATCATGTACGAGCGGATCCAGGGCAACGATATGTACAACGCCGGGCCGAACATTCCGTTTAGCTCGAGCGTGACGTTCAACAATGTGTCCCTCAGCAATCCAAATGCAAGCATCCTGACCGGCAGCACCTTAGCGGCGCCCATTACAGTGGCAAGCATTACGGGACTCGCGTATTCGGATTACAAGAGCCCTGCCAGCTATCAATACAGCTTCGGAATTCAGCGTGAGGTGTGGGCAAATTCGGTCCTCTCGGTGGCCTACGTCGGCAATCAGAGCCGACATCAGAATGACTATCGGGACATCAATCTGCCCTCAACCTCTGTGCTGCCTTCGCTTATTGCTGGAACAGTAAGCTACAACACTGTCCTCCCGTACGCCGGTTTCAACGGGATTAAGCTCTCTGAGAATGCCCAGAATGCTCATTACAACGGACTGCAGATCGAGCTTCACGCCAAGATCGCCAAAGATTTGACCCTGCAGACGGCATACACGCTTTCGCGAGCCATCGATCCGGCGACCTCCACCGGCGGCGGCGATCTGTACACCGTGTCGAACCCATATAATCGCGCTTACGACAACGGTCCTTCGGGTCTGGATCGAACCCACATCGGACTTGTGAACTTCATCTATGAGGTTCCATTCTTCAGAACCAGCTCAAACCGTTTCCTCAAGACAGCCGCAGGGGGCTGGGAAGTCTCCGGAATCGTCACGATGCAGTCCGGCCTGCCTCTGAACATTACACTGGGAGGCTCACAGAGCAGCAATGGACTGGCGAATGCCACTAACCGGCCAGACGTGAATGGGAACGTAAACTATCCGCAGACCGTTTTGCAGTTCTTCAATACTTCCGCGTTCTCGGCTCCCGCGCCGGGCGCGTGGGGCAGTCTGACAAAGGGCATGGTTCGGGGCCCGGGAAGGGACAACTGGAACATTTCGCTCTTCAAAGACTTTCTGTTGAGCGAATCGCGAAACAGCCGCTTCGAGTTGCGAATCGAAACGTTCAATACGTTCAATCACACGCAGTTCAAGGACGTAAGCTCGAGTTTCAGCTCAAGCAACTTCGGCCAAGTCACTTCGACCTGGGATCCTCGCGTGTTCCAGCTCGGGGGCAAGCTGATCTTCTAAGTTGTTCTCGTTCACGTCCGGGAGACGAAGAGTGACGGCATGAGAGGCGTCACCCTTTTGATGCACGGCTTTTCTCA
>JAOAPP010000560.1 GCA_025462985.1 Bryobacterales bacterium
TGCTGACCGTTGCGCTGATCGCCAGCGCCGAAACTCTCCTGTCCGCCGCCGCCGTCGATCGCATGCATTCCGGCCCACGTGCCAATTTCGACAAAGAGCTAAGCGCTCAGGGAATCGGCAATATGCTATGCGGTCTCATCGGCGCCCTCCCCATGACGGGTGTTATCGTCCGAAGCTCAGCGAATGTCCAGGCGGGTGCAAAGACGCGGCTTTCCGCAATGATTCACGGCGTCTGGATCCTGGCGTTTGTGATGTTGTTCCCGTCTGTGTTGCGCTCGATACCGATGGCAAGCCTCGCGGCGGTCCTGGTCTTCACTGGCTTCAAACTTGTCGAACTGGAACATGTGGCCAAGCTGAAAGAGTACGGGCGCATGCCGGTGTTCATCTACGGTGCGACTGTGGCGGGTGTGGTGGGAATCGATTTGCTGACGGGCGTGATGATCGGTCTGGGTTTGTCGACCGTGCAACTGATCTGGAAAGCAACACAGCTGGAAGTTAAAGTTGTAGCCCGCGAGAGCGGAGATTGTACGGATGTGTATCTAAGCGGTCTGGCCACATTCGTTCGCTTACCGCGGCTGGCGCACGCGCTCGAAAATATTCCACGGTCGCACGTCGTACATTTGCACATCCAGCGGCTCTACCATATCGATGACACCTGCCTGGATTTGCTGAAGGCGACGGCGGAACGAAGATCAACCGATGGAGGAGTGATGGAGGTGCACTGGGAAGAACTGAGCCACCGCTATCACCTGACCCATTTGCAAGATTGGGAAGTTCACTCGAATCAGCTCTCACCAGCACGAACCAATTGATTCCACTCCGGCAAGGCGGGCCCTTGACGGCGGTGCGACCATGAAAGGAACCGTCGCATGTCAGAACGCAGGGTCCGCTCCTCCGGCTTGGTCATTGGGACTGCCGGTCACATCGATCACGGAAAAACGTCTCTCGTCGGGGCACTTACCGGGACCGACACCGACCGACTGGCAGAAGAAAAGCGCCGCGGCATTTCAATTGACCTCGGGTTCGCGTATCTCACGCTGCCAAACGGAAAAACCGCTGGCTTTGTCGATGTTCCCGGTCATGAGCGTTTCATCAAGAACATGCTGGCGGGCGCAGTAGGCATTCAGGCCGTCATGCTCATCGTTGCGGCAGACGAGTCGGTGATGCCTCAGACGCGGGAGCATTTCCAGATTTGCCGACTGCTCGGTATCGGCCACGGTTTTGTTGTTCTCACCAAGGCCGATCTTGCATCGCCGGAACAGATGGCTCAAGCACGCAGCGACGTACAGCAATTGTGCGCGGGATCGTTTCTCGACGGAGCCGCGATGGTGGCAGTAAGTTCGGTTACCGGACAAGGGCTCGATGAGGTGATCAGAGAATTGACTCTGCTCTCCGATAACGTTGTGAGTAGAGAAACTGCAGCGCTCGCGCGTTTACCTGTCGATCGCAGTTTCAGTCTCACGGGTTTTGGGACCGTCGTGACTGGAACCTTATCGGCAGGACAGTTTCGAACAGGAGAAAGCGTTCGGCTTCACCCAGGCGGGCGCCAGCTTCGCATTCGCGGAATACAGGTTCATGGGAGCGCTGTCGAAACGGCGAATGCAGGACAGCGCACAGCCATCAATTTGAACGGCATCGAAAGCTCCGAAATCCGTCGCGGCTCTACCTTGACGCACGTGGACGAACTGGAGGCCTCAAGCCTTCTCGACGTATGTATAGATTGGCTCCCTGGAGAGAAATCGCCGGCCCGAAAACAACAGGTTCTCCTTCATCTTGGAACCGCCGAGATAGTGGCCGAACTGAAGATGTTCGATGACAAGCTGGCTCGGCTTTCGCTTGCGGAGCCGGCGTTGGCGTTGCCTGGTGATCGCTTCATCCTCCGCAAACCCACGCCCGCCCGAACAATAGCAGGAGGCAGTGTCGTCGACTCCTTCCCACCTCTGGGCCGCAACCGTGCCAGGACGGTAGCGCGCCTGCGTACGCTCGCGGCCGGAGATTCCGCCCGGTGCATACAGTTGCTGGTTGAAGAAGGCGTCAACGGCCGGCTTGTGGGAGAACTGGTTCGCGCGACGGGCCTTGACTCGGTGCGTATTCTTAGCCTGGTTAAGAGCAATGCCGATCTCTTCTTCCACAGTTCCACAAACCGCGCCCTAAGCAAACGCTGGTTAGGAGCCAAGCGGACTGAACTGCTCGATTGGCTTCGGAAGTTCCATGCGGCGAATCCGTCCGCCGCGGGGGCGCCGATCTCGTCTGCTCGCCTCAATCTGCCGCCCGAAATCGCCGCCATATTGATGGATGGATTCCCGGCGGTTCGCGTACAGGGCGACTTTATTGCCCTTGCTGGCCATCGCGCAGTTTTCAATGATCAGGAAAGCCGCGCGCTCGACGACATCGAGAATGCGTTTCGCCAGGCCGGCTATCAGCCGCCGCAGATTGACGAGGTGCTGCGATCCGCTGTACCGGACCCGAAAAAGGCAAGAGCTCTGCTAGAGTTGCTGGTAAAGAACAAGAAACTGGTTCGCATCACGGACGGCCTGATCTTCCACGCTGATGTCATGACGCACGTGCGCAGCTCTTTGTCGGCCCATAAAGGCCGCAGATTTTCTGTGCCTGAATTCAAGGAGTGGACGCAGATGTCGCGCAAGTATGCAATACCGGTGCTGGAATACCTCGACCGCGAGAAAGTGACGCGGCGTGATGGCGATGGGCGCGTCATTGTTTAAAGAACTTCAAAGATGAGGCACTTCAAATAGTGCGTCTCGGGGACGGTCAGAAGAATAGGATGGTCGGGTGCTTGCGTTCTTCGCTCCAGCACTCGGAGCCGCTTTCCGCAGTCGAGAGCCGCCGCCGCGATCACCTCAAACAGATGTGCTTCCGTCATGTGATGCGAACACGAGCAGCTGACCAGAATGCCACCGCTCTGCAGAAGGCGCAACGCACGCAGGTTGATTTCCTTGTAGCCCCGCACGGCGCCTTCGAGCGCCGAACGTGACTTCGTGAACGCCGGTGGATCCACTACCACGACATCGAACGAACGTCGTGCAGACACCAGGCCGGGCAGATAGTCCAGAACATCGGCCTGATGGAATGCGATATTCCCCAGTTCATTGGCAGCGGCATTCGCGCGCGCGGTTTCGAGCGTAGCGGCTGAACTGTCCACGGCCTCGACATGCTGACAAACCGATGCGAGATGCAGCGCAAAGCCACCGGTCGCCGTAAAGCAATCGAGTGCGCTCCCCCGCCCATACAAACGCGCAGCGCCGTAGTTTTCCCGCTGATCGAGAAACACGCCGGTCTTCTGGCCATGCATCAGATCCGCACGCCAAAGGAGGCCGTTCATACGGATAGGGACGTATTCGGGGATTTCCCCCGCGAGGACCGCCTTCTCGACCGGCAGATTTTCTTTTGCGCGAACGGAAACATCGTTGCGCGCGACAATTCCCTTGGGTTCGAGCAGTTCCGAAAGAACTCGAGTGATCGCCGGAGCGAGCCGGTCCATGCCCTGGTCGAGCAACTGCACGACGAGCCAGTCCGCATAGCGATCAACAATTAACCCCGGAAGCAGGTCACCTTCGGCATGTATTAGCCGGTACGCATCGGAATCCCGAACCATCCGGTTTCGGAACGTGAGTGCGGCCTTGATGCGCGTCCAGAGAAAGCCCTCGTCGATGGCCTCGACTTGCTGGGACAGGAATCGGAGACAAATCTGCGAATGGGAACTGTAGTGAGCCGTGCCAAGCACACGGCCCTTGAAATCGACAACACGGACCGCATCTCC
>JAOAPP010000563.1 GCA_025462985.1 Bryobacterales bacterium
GCTCGCGGGGATTCGGCCACCGCGTCCGCCTACGAAAAGCTCGCCAAAGAGTACGCGGAGCGCTGGGTGAAGCAGGCGGACGACGGCGACCACTTCCGCCTCACGTTCGACAAGCCGGGAACCTGGAGTCAGAAGTACAATCTGGTCTGGGATCGCATCCTCAGACTGAATCTCTTTCCCCAATCAGCGCTGGAGAAAGAGATGGCATTTTACCGAAAGAACCTGAACCGCTACGGTCTCCCGCTGGACAGCCGCAAGCCCTGGACCAAGACCGACTGGACGCTGTGGACTGCCACGCTGACCGGTTCGCGGGAAGACTTCGATGCATTGATCAGTCCTGTTTACGACTTCGTCGACAACACACCCGATCGAGTTCCGTTTAGCGACTTCTACTGGACTAAGGACGGAAGCGATGCCGGTATGCACGCGCGCCCGGTGATCGGTGGCGTGTTTCTGAGGTTCTTATATGACACCGATCTGTGGAAGAAGTGGGCCGGCCGCGATCAAACGAAGGCTTCGAACTGGGCTCCATTCCCGAAGACCATGTGACCTCATGTCCGTCCAGGCAAGCCCCCTAGCAATTTACCCTGGAAACCACAATTCACGGCGCCGGTCCTACTTACGATCATTTGGACTTGGGGTGGTGATCGATGCTCCTTGTAAGCCGCTTTGTTACCGCCGGTCTGGCGCTCGCCGGCCTTCTGCTGCCACTGGCTGCAGAAGCAGAGACAGACTCGCCGTACCCGCTCCTGGAAGCCTACGCGAATCGGCATTTTCAACTCACCGGGATCAGCGTTTCGAAGGACTCGCGGCTGTTCGTGAATTTTCCTCGCTGGTCCGACCGTTATCTGAACGCCGTAATCGAAGTTCAGAATGACGGGACCGAACGCCCGTTCCCGAACACGGAATGGAATCGGTGGGATAACAAGCCTTCCACGGCCGGCAATCACTTCGTTTGCGTACAGAGCATTTATGTCGATCGCACGAATTCGCTCTGGGTGGTGGACGCTGCCGCACCTCTGCTGGCAACGCCCGTGCCGGGCGGACCCAAGCTGGTGAAGATTGACCTCGCCACAAATGAGGTTACGCAGATCATCCATTTCGGACCTGACATCGCGCTTCCTGACTCATATCTGAACGACGTTCGCATCGACAACGCGCGCAACTTTGCCTATATGACCGATAGTGGGCACGGCGGCATTGTGGTGGTGGACATCGCAAACGAGCGGGCGTGGCGAAAACTGGATGGGCACCCTTCCGTGATGGGGGACCCGAACGTGCCTGTGGTAATCGACGGCAAGCCTGTGCTGATGGCGAGCGGGAAGCCGGTCACATTCAATTCGGACAGTCTCGAGATGTCGAAGGACGGAAACACGCTTTTCTATAAGCCGGTGAATTCGACCGTGCTCTGGAGCGTGCCGACCGAGTTGCTTCGGGACGAGAGCGCATCGGCCGCAACGGGCGTGAAAGCCGCCGCCACGAACCTGTTCCCGACGGACGGACTGTGGCTCGATTCGAAAGGCCGCATCTACCTCAGCGATCTCGATCATGAGGCAGTGAAGAGGCTGACCATCGGAGGCGCGCTGGAGACTGTGGTCCAAAGCGAGCGGCTGCAATGGCCGGATACATTCACCGAAGATCCCAAGGGCGACGTCTACATCAGCATCTCGCGCATCCATCAGCAGCCTATGTTCAACGAAGGTTACAGCCGGCGGCGTGGCCGACCTTTTCGAGTGTTCCGAATTTCGAATGCGGATCCGCAGTAGCCATGGAAGACATCAGCAAAGTACCGCATCAGCTCGATCCTGAAAAAGGACAGTGCCGGGTGATTATCGAGACGCCCCGGGGAAGCAGGATTAAATTCAAGTTTGAGCCCGCTTCCGGGCTGTTTGAGATCTCGAAGTTTCTGCCGAAAGGGTTTGTGTTCCCATTCGAGTTCGGGTTCGTTCCCACAACGGTGGCCGAAGATGGTGACCCACTGGATGCCATTGTTCTGATGGACGAACCGGCGCATGTGGGCTGTCTGCTGAACGTCCGGCTTATTGGAGTGCTCGAACTCGTCCAAACCGAGGACGGCAAAGAGAGTCCTGATCCGCGTCTGGTTGGGATTCCCGTTCAGTCGAGCGATTACGCCGAGATTCGATCCCTTTCCGATCTCAATGAAGATCTCAGGACGCAGATGAGCGAATTTCTTGAGCTCTACAACAAGAACTCCAGCAAGCGGGACAAGGTCACGGGTTTCGGAGATCGTCGCAGGGCAGTTGAATTGGTCGAGGCAGCGACCCGTCGTTTACAGGAGAAGTGATACCGTACGAACCTGGAGGTGACGGGTGCGATTCGGGATCAATACCTTTCTTTGGACGACTGTCTTTTCGGAGCAGAACTTTCATCTGCTGCCGGAGATTCGCGAGCGGGGCTTTAACGGAGTAGAGGTTTCGCTGTTTCGGCCGCTCGAGTTTCAGGCTGCTCAAATCCGGCGCGCTTTGAAAGAAAACGGGCTGGAGTGTACGGTCTGCTCTGTCCTTACTCCAGGTCTCAGTCTCATTAGTGACGATGAGCAAGTGAGGCGAGAGACCATTGCACACCTGAAGAGCTGTATTGAAGTAAGTGCCGAAGCGGGGGCACGGATTATTGCAGGGCCGCTGTACCATCCGGTCGGAGCGTTCAGTGGTGTGCGCCGGACCGCGGATGAGTGGAGCCGGGTAGTCGATGGGTATCGCGAACTTGGGCCGGTGCTGGCGAGCCACGACGTGCAGCTTGCTGTTGAGCCGCTGAATCGGTTTGAAACTTACTTTCTCAACACTACGGTTGATGCGGTTGCTTTGTGCGAGGAAGTTGCGCATCCGAATGTTGGAATTTTGTGGGATACGTTCCATGCCAACATTGAGGAGAAGCATCTGGGCGAGGCGTTGGTCCAGACTGGACGGCATTTGAAGCATGTCCACACATGCGAGAACGATCGCGGTACTCCCGGGACGGGTCATGTCGATTGGAAGAGCGTATTTGGGGCACTGGAACGGCTTGGCTACGATGGCTGGCTCACGATCGAGAGCTTTGGCTTCGCGGCGGGTGATCTGTCGGCCGCCGCTTCTATCTGGCGGGACATCGAGAAGACTCCGGACGAGATTGCCTGGAATGGAGTGCAATTTCTAAAACGGAATTGCGCTACGGCGGTGGTGGGCTGAAGGAATCAATCCCTCGAGTTTCCTGACCCCGTTCCGCACGTCTCGGTCAGTCCGTCATCCAGCGCTGTAGAAGACCAGTTACGACTTCGGGTCGCTCGAGGGGAGTGAAATGTGCCGCATCGTCGATAATCACCAGGCTAGATCCCGGAATCTCCGCTGAAAGAGCCCGATGTGCCGCAGGTGTAGTGCGACGGTCTTCTCCACCGCCTATGACTACCGTTTGGCAACGAATTTGGTCGAGGTTTCCAAAAGGAGCCGTTATCTCGAGCAGCGCACGCATCTGCCGCAAGCCGGCCTCGCGACCGACGCTGTGAGCCATATCCAGAAAATAACGCCTCAAAGTCGGATCGTCGGCCCGCGCCTCAGTGACATACGTCGGATAAGCCGTTTCAAGATACCGGTCGACGCTACCCTGCTCAAGCATGTCAATTGCATGGCGAATAGCGATTTCTACAGGAGGAAGCAGTCCTCCATGCGTAGCGCTCAAGAGCGCCAAACGGTCGACACGATCCTTCGCAAGGCACATTATCTGAAGAGCTACCTGGCTCCCCAAAGAAAAGCCCGCAAGGGAAAAATGCTGAGGGCCAGTTTCGAGAATATCTTGGGCCATCTCCGATATGGTCCACTGTCGTGTGATATCCGCCACAGTGACATCCGCGTACCCCGAAAGGCCTGTGATCTGGCTACTCCACAGCCGACGATCGCAAAGTAGTCCGGGAATGAGAACCAGGGACGGTATGCAAGCTCTCCGCTAGACCCAAGTGTCCCGTTAAACGTTCTCAAGTTCAAGAATCTCTTCGCTGGAAGGGGTTTGCGTCGGAAGAATGCCGCCCTTCTCCTCGCCGTCCAGTTCCAGGATTTCGCGGAAACTTTCTTCCATCATGCGCACGGCATAACTCATTTGGTGCAGCCAGGTGCTCCAGAACTGGTCGATGGACGGGACCTGCTTTGTCTGCCGGATATCACGCTGAATATCTTTCCTGAACGCCGGAATATCGAACCCTCGGAGCATCGCCGCACCGACATCAGTGAGATTGATCTGGTCGTTGATCTCCACGCTGAGCATGTTCTTTCGAAACGTGAGCTCTTCACCTTTCTTGTTTCTAAAGCCGATGCGCTCCTGGAAGGTGATGACGCCCGAAACTGGCTTAGCTTCGTCCGTCATGCCGAGCAAAGTGGTTGCGCTCGTTGGAGCCTTCACGCCGATCGGTTGGCTGCTGGGGTGCAGGCGGATTTGCGCCGGGCCGGAAATGCCAACCCACAATTCACTCGGGATCTGCGTCATTGAGAAGTAGTTCGCCACGATCTTCTCCAGTTCCTTGTCCTCGAGCTTTTCAATCTCCTTCGCAGTGAACCGGGTGGCTTCGTCGGCGCGCTTCTGAAAGTCGCTGTGGAACTGCGTGCCCTCGTACAGCTTGTTGAGAATTTCAGCGGGCCAGTTCGGACGGTTGTAGATCCAGGCAACTGAAATTGTCTCCACTTCCAGTTTCTTCAGGAGCTCAACCACGGCAGAAATCGTCTTCTTGTTGGTGTTTTCGATGTAGGCCCGGCCTTCATTGAAATCGAGAAGCAGGGGGAACTGTTTGCGGACGGCAGCTGTGACGCCGCGAGTCTCCTGGTCGACTGTCTTCTTGTCAGTGGCCTGAAGAAACTTGTAAGGACGTTCCAACGCGGCGTAGGAATGCTCCTCTTTGATGGAGGCCAGATCGCTGATATCTTTCCACTGGTTCGAAACGACCCACAGCCCATACCAGGGCAGCGAGGAATGAAGCTCGAAATGCGGCAGGCCCAGGCCGTAGCCTTCGGACTCCAATATCTCCGGAGGAAGCGTCTGATTGGCCCGCTCCTGCGGCTCCGAAGCCGCGTACCGCGCAAGTTCCGGCTCGTGATCCAAACTGACCGCGTGCTGTTCATCCAGGCGGGGAGCGCTGAATGGATTGATTCCGTGTGCATCCAGCTTGATATGCCGGGTGACTGCCGACGCCCCCAGCTGCGAAACGGCAATCATAAGGCTCCGCTCTTCCAGGCTGGTTTTGAAGGCCTCCAGCGAGTCTTTCGCGATGCCAACGATCGCCCAGTTACCACGTCCAAACATGTGGGAAATTCCTCTCCTAGTGACGGGTTCAATCCGCAATTCGAGAGCTAATCCCCGCTGGAACTGGGGCCGGCCGATTGTGAATTCGTAATTTAATTTCCCGGAAACTCCGGGCCTGGGAACCCCCCGAGGCTTAGCGCTTGATACGTGAACCGCCCCACCTTTTTACCATGGGGGCTGGTTCGGGTTATGAGCGCCGGCCGGCCTGCCCGGCAGCCAACTGGCGACTCAACCACCGGACCATTTCCTGCTTGTATGCCGCTGCTTCGCGCGGATTGGAGGATTCCCACCATCTAATGCCATGCCCGCCGCCCTGAACCGGGTACAGATCACAGGTTGCGCCGGCCTGTTTCAGCCGGTTGCACATCGCGACGGACTGCGAAAACGGTACGAGACGGTCCGCGGTGCCGTGGATCAGCAGAAAGGACGGCGCATCCGGTTTCACATTGTCCACCGGAGAGAGCTGCCCCAACCGCGCCAGAATGAGGCCCTCGAACGGCGTGCCGTGAATCGAATCGCGAATCTGTTTGGGAACGAGGCTCGAATTTTTCGCCAATTGCACCAGATCCGTGGGCGCATAGAGAGCAACCATCGCCTTCACGCGGGCGCCGGGCTCCGGATTGAGAGCCGCCATCGCCGCGAGCTGACCGCCGGCCGATTCACCGATGAGCGCGATCCTGTCCGGGTCGATGCGGTACTTCGCCGCGTGCGCTTTTATGAAGCGGATTGCGTTCTGAACATCCTCGATTGCTGCACCGAACTGGGTGATCTCGTCGGAGAGCCTGTAATCGATTGAGAACCAGGCGATGCCGGCCTGTTCAAGAGGAGCGAAGAGCGGCGCTACGTCGAAGCGACGGTCTCCGCGCACCCAGCCTCCACCGTGGACGATTATCGCGGCCGGGTGGGGCCCGGTCCCCTCCGGAATCGCCGCATCCAAGTACAGCGGAGCACCGGCAACTTTCGAGTATTCAACATTGTGCTGCACCCGATCAAGGGTGGCACCGTAAGCAATAGACATGGTGAGGAGAAACAGAGCGAGGGAGGAGATCCCTCGTAAAGACAACATCTGTTTCTTTGATGTGGAGGATTCCCGCCAAGATTCAGCAGCGCCCCCCTGTACGCATGGGAGAATAATGCCCGCTAGCGACGCGGCTTATCGTAGCTGCCGCGCTTGCGGTCTCCACTACGTTTCGGAACCCCTTGCCTGCCCGGCCTGCCAGCGGCCGCTTTGTGTCCGCTCCGCTTCTCGCCGCTGCCACGGAAACTCGCTTCGTCACTCGGCCTGAATGGGGCGAGGTTCAATTCTTCTGGCGCCGGCATCTGTGCGCGATGCATACGAACGAGCGCAGCGGCCAGCTGTTCAGCGCTTCGGTCTCGCAGCAGCACTCGCGCAGCGGCCAAATCCTCGTCGGCAGCCGCATCGGTCATGGCCGAAATTTCGCGAACGATTTTGTCCAGATCACGGGCTCGTATCTCATCCGCACTCGGCGGAGGCCCCCAGGTCGGGTTGATGTTGGCGGCAGCGAAAAGACGTTCGGCACGGCGGCGGGCTTGCGGCGGCACCAGAACCACGCAGAGTCCCTTCTTCCCCGCTCTGCCGGTTCGTCCGCTGCGGTGCACGAGCGTTTCGCGGCTCTGGGGAAGGTCCGAATGAATCACCAAGCCCAGGTCTGGCAGATCGAGCCCCCGGGCAGCCACGTCCGTAGCGACGCACACTCGCGCACGGCCGTCTCGCAGGGCCTGTAAAGCGCGCGTCCGCTCAGCCTGAGTGAGTTCGCCCGAAAGTGCCACGGCCGAAAAGCCGCGCTCCATCAAGTTAGCGTGAAGATGCCGCACCGCGTCGCGCGTGGAACAGAAGGCCATGGCTCCGCGCACGTCGAAGTAGCGAAGCGCATTCACGATGGCATGTTCGTGATCCGACGGGCGGATCAGAAAGGCGCGGAACTCGATATCGCCGTGCGGCTCGTTTCGCGTGGACAGCGCGATCCGCAGCGCGTCGTGCTGATACTGCTTTGTGAGCGCAGCAATGGGCTTGGGGATCGTGGCAGAAAACAGCAGTGTCCGCCGCTCGGCAGGCATGGCTGCGAGAATACGATCCAACTCGTCACGAAAGCCGAGGTCGAGCATCTCATCGGCTTCATCGAGCACCACGGCCTTCATCTCACTCACATTCAGGGCCCCGGTATCGATGTGATCCCAAAGCCGCCCGGGCGTTCCCACCACGATGTGAGCGCCTTGCGAGAGCGCCCGCCGATCCTGCCTGATATCCATGCCTCCGACACAGGAGACCACGCGCGCCTGCGCATACGCAAAGAGCCACGTGAGTTCTCCATGTACCTGCACGGCTAGCTCTCGAGTGGGAGCTACGACCAGTGCGAGCGGCAGTCCCCGCGCTTCAAACCGTTCCGCTTCGCCGAGCAGCGTCTCCGCCATCGCCAGTCCATAGGCGACTGTCTTGCCGGACCCGGTTTGAGCGGACACGAGCAGATCCCGGTTTGCTGTATCGGGCTGCAGGATGGCGGCTTGTACCGGCGTAGGGTCGCTGTAACCTCGTTCCGTTAGTGCGCGAAGCAAGGTGGGGTGGCTGGCGGCGAAAGACATGCCAGTTGGACGCCTCCCCGCCCCCGTTCTTTCACTTCGCTTATGCTCGCGCGCTCTGGCGTCCGTAAGATCCCGAGAGTTGCCGCGGCCTATCCTGCTCAGTCAATCATCTGTATATGCCAGAGAATGCGCGGGCGCGAGACAAGTGAATGAAGGCGCTTCTGTATACCAACAAGACGCCACTCGGAACATTTTGGATTCGTCCTGAGCCGGCGGGTCGAGTGCGGCTTGGCATCGACCGCATGGAGCTTCGCGCATACCCTTCCCCGAAGGCGGCGGCTCGGGCTGTGGCGGATCGGCAAACCGGATGGGGACCATGGGACAAGGCGAGCGAGGTGGTGGCGCCTCGCGGTCTGGAGGCGTGGCGGCGCGAAGCCGGACACCGGACGACACGACGACTGGCGGCGGAAAAAAGTGGACAGCAAGACGATCAGGATGGAGCGATCCTTCCCGAAGACTGACCGTGGTAGGTCGTGCTGAAGTCGGCAAACACACCGTACCCTGCCGGCACAGTTGCGGTGATTGAGTTTTTGCGAGAGTGCAAATACATCGCCGACTTGCAGCGTTCCGGAGTTGACGAACGAACCGCCGGGCAAGAACCCGTACGGAATGTTCCATCTCCCCTAAAGCTTTCAATAATAAACGATGTTCGAGCGAGAGCCCGAGTAGAAGCCGCAAGTTCCCGAGATCGGACCCGTCATTGTGACGGCTAAAGCAAAAGAGCTCGCCGCGAGCGCAAATATCAGAGTTCTGCATAGCCGAGCACGCATCGAGCACCTCCGAAAAATGGCTGCTTTATTATGCGGAGCCCTGCTGGCACCGTCAACGCATTTCATGGACCCGGCGAGTTCCTGGTATAAGTCGCGGGTCGCCCGCGAACTCGCAGGCCCTTACGTCAAAAGTCCGCGCACTCGGCTGCTGATTGACTGCCGGACTTTTGTTGCCGGGAGGAGACGTTCGAGCAGTCCGAGGTCCACGTCGATTGTGACGTCTTTGTCAGTGACCTCAATGGTTCCTTTGATTGGTGTGCTGAGCAGGCCCATTTTGGCAGCAGCCGAAAAGTTGAGCGTGGATCCTTGCCATACTCGGCGCTCCTCAACGAATTGCAGCGGAATGATGCCGATGCCTCGAAACAGATCATCAAACGAGCGGTCAATTGATCGCATGACCTCTTCTTTGGAGCGTGTATGTGAAATAGT
>JAOAPP010000566.1 GCA_025462985.1 Bryobacterales bacterium
TCAGATTCAATTTCTGCTTGGACATGTATCGGTGCAGACAACCGAACGATACCTTGGCTGCAAGCAGCGGATCCGCAACGCCGTTAATGATCGAATCGGCATCCAGCCAAAACGTCGAGCCGGTTCAGGCCAGTAGTGGACGCGTCGCCGACAACACGCGGGGAATTACAAGAGAATAATCAGCATGAAGGCTCGGAGATGAAGCCTTGTGCGGCCACTGTGCACCGACTCTGCTTTCGTCACTCGTCCGCACGAGGAGGCTCTGCAGCCCCGGAATCGCGCCGTACGACTTCGACGAATCGCCTCAGTGCCTGAGGGTTGCTTATTACGTGAAGGGTCGCATGAGCTGCGTACTTGGCGATCGCTTCCATAAGAAACGGACGGCTCTGGCGGCGATACCGCAACAGCCATAGCCAAAAGTCGGCACGTTCGCGCGATCGTCGGATTGCTCGCCAAGCACACCGGAGGAGCGAGAAGTCCAGGAAAATGATCGTATCCGCAGCATGAAGCCGAACTTCGACAGCATCGTACGGTCCGAGGTCGCCATCGATGATCCATCTACTCTCCTCGACAAACCGCTCCTGCATCTTGGCCCATTGATCGCGCGGTGTCGCAGCAAGACCGGGCCGCCAGAAGACCTTGTCCAGTTCTATAACGGGTAGCCCAGTGATCTCGCTCAGGTGAATCGCAAGCGTCGACTTGCCTGAAGCTCCCGGGCCGAGAATCACCACGCGCGTCACATCCAGAGGCTAGCCTGACGGCATCGGGGCATGTTGACTCGTGACTCGCAGTCAATGTCCAGATTGCCGACGATCATGGAACTGACCCACACGCCCCGGTTGCCACCTTGTTAGATCGAAGTTGGGCCGTTCTCTGCCGCTTCGACGATGGATACCATCGAAAGGGGGGCCAGAGCATGAACAAGATCACACCGTTTCTGTGGTTCAACGACAACGCCGAAAACGCTGCGGAGTTTTATCTCTCGGTATTTCCGGAAACGAAGAAGCTGGGGGAGCTGCGATCGAGCGGCGTGGGGCCCTGGCCCGCCGGAAAGATCGCGACCATCACCATCGAACTTATGGGCCAGGAAATGACGTTCCTCAACGGTGGCCCCGCGCAGGCGCTCACGCCGGCTTTCTCGTACTCCGTAGCGTGCAAGGACCAGACCGAGATCGACGGCTACTGGGACAAGCTGCTCGAGGGCGGCAAGCCCATGGCCTGCGGCTGGCTGACGGACAAGTTCGGCCTGTGCTGGCAGATCGTGCCGGAGAAGATTGGCGAGATCCTGAAGCATCCCAAGGCGATGGCTGCGATGATGAACATGGTGAAGTTCGACATCGCCACGCTGGAGGCCGCGGCGAAGGAGTAACGGCGAGCGGCGACGGAGCCAAAACGGCGAAGGCCCATTCCCACTAGCGACGCTGCCCGCTGCGATCGCTGAGATTATCGAAGCAGCGATGTTCAAAACTGTGTTCTGTCCGAGTCGCCGACGAGCTGCAAATTGGAGACGTTCGGCTCCGCTGCCGTACTGCGTCACGTTTTAATCATGCCGGCCGGCGTTGTTTCTCCGCCCTCTGCTTTGGGCCCGAGCACGTCGCGCATCACAATAGCCAGATCTCGCAGCGCTTGCGCCCCATTGCCGTAATAAGTGGAGCCATGCATAACGGCGAGGGTCTTCGGCTCCCGTTCCGCTAAGCTTTCCAGCACGCGCCCGGTGTGATGCGTATACGGCACGTAATTGGCAAACGGACCCGCTTCGGTTTCCCGCAGCGCATCTTGACATCGTTCCAGAATATCTTTCTCCGTAGCCGGTTCGCGATGTCCCCATTGATGAAACAGGTCGGAGCAGAAGAGCGTGCGTTCCGCCTCTTCAAAGAGGACGCCGGCATCCCACCCGTGCGGCACGTGAGGAGTGGGCAGAAACCGAAAACGATAGCGGCCAGTCGCTAAGACATCGTCTCGCGTCAAAACACGAGCGGGCCGATTCGAGAAATCATTCACGCTGACCATAGCTCCGACGAGTCCGCAAACCGGTTGCGCGGCGGGTGCGACTTCAAGCCAGTGGTTTAAACCTCCGCACTCGTCCGACTCGAAGTGGCTGAATCCAATGTGCCTGAGTTTGGAGACATCGATCAGACGCGACATCGCCTCGTGCAACACCGGGAACATGCTTCGCAGTCCGGCATGAAAAAGAAGCGGCTCGTCATCTCGGACCAGGAAATGACTGAACTCGAGATTGATCTCGGGAACGAACAGCGCCAGACGGTAGATCTCAGGCGCAATTTCAGTGGTAGTGACCACGGACTCTCCTTCTTGCAGTAGTTCGCGTTGCGATTCGAGCCCGGTCCCGAACGCACGGACCGGACAGATGCTTGTTCAGTATAAGAAATGCTTGGGAAACGGCTTGACCATTCGGAGCGGTTGACGGACAACCCGTCAATTGGATTTGGGCATGATCGATTCGCGGCTGAGAGGACCGCGAATCCATGCGAAAGCAGCACCCTAGAAGAAAACGCCGTGCGCCGCCCAAAGCCGTTTTGCGGCTGCCGGACCTGGACCAGGCGAAATCAGCGGTTGTAAGTAGTCTCACGTCCGTTGATGCCCAACGCGGGTACCGGCACGCAATAGACGAGTTCGTCGAATGGTACTGCTCCGAACCGCGGCTCTCTTTCAACCGAACGGTTGTAATGCGGTACCGCATGCATCTCGAGGCACGTAAACTTGCGCCGGGCACTATCAACCTACGACTGGGTGCGGTGCGACGGTTGGCATACGAGGCGTCTGATTCCGGCCTCCTCAGCGCCGACCTGGCGGCTGGAATACGACGAGTGAAAGGTGTTAAGAAAATCGGAGTTCGACTCGGGAACTGGCTTCTTCCAGACCAAGCCATGGCACTGCTTGACGCTTCAGATCCGAAGACCATGAAAGGCAAACGGGATCTAGCGCTGTTAGCCATTCTGGTCGCGTGCGGTCTGCGTCGGCACGAGGCCGTTGAGTTGAACGTGTCCGATCTGCAGCAGCGGGAGGACCACTGGGCAATCGTGGACTTGATTGGCAAAGCTTCTCACATTCGGACGATCCCGGTACCGGACTGGGTGAAGGATCTCATCGACGATTGGCTGCATTCAGCCGGGATCTGGACTGGGAAGATCTTCAGGAGGGTAACGCGTTCGGGCACTGTTTGGGGAAGCGGGCTCAGCGAGAAGGTCGTCTGGC
>JAOAPP010000567.1 GCA_025462985.1 Bryobacterales bacterium
GCACGGCAGGTCCGGAACGTACACGAACACGGATCCGTCATCAGCTCGTTCGAATACCGCTTGATACGTCATTTTGATACGTCATTTCGACTTGCGGTCTTGGCGACGGAATTGTAGGTACGCTTCAGTACTTGAAAACACTAAGAACGTGAACCTGAATACTTCCACGCCTTGGTAATTCGCTTATGCATTCTCGCTGTCCGACTCGAATGAATCAAAGAAGGCGCCTTCCGCCTGTGCGTGCTCAATCACCAACTTAGTCAAGTCAACCTTCAGATCCGTTAGTTGTTCACGCAATGCAGGCCAGTCAAAGGCTGCAAGCGCGCCGTTGACTCTATCGGTCACCCACAGCAACGGCTCGAGCCCGGCATGCCATCCATACTCCTGCAAGAGCGAGAATCGTATAAATATCACGTCCCAAAGGGCGTCGGCATTTAGCGCGGGAGAATCGCCAGAAGCAAGCACCTTGAGATCCCCCTTCCGAAATTGGGGCTCTTCATCGATCTCGGCTAAGAAAGCGAGAACGAGCCTATACGAGCTTTTCCACGTCTCGCAATTGTCCATATAGCGGCGAACAAGGCAAGCATGCGCAACTGAGCGCCTACCATCAATACCGCCAGTAAATGACTCGACAAATACCCACGCTGGACTTGTCTTATGGTATTGAGCCAAAACGTTTGTTATAGGGTCGAACGCGTGATGCTCCCAGACAAACTTCTGGCTATAATATGCGGACCTTATAGCGTCCCTTGCGTAAAGGTCCGCCATTCCAGAGAACGCCGCAAACTCCGCCGCATGTTCGCGCAACCCTTCATCCACGACAAATCGCGGGAGATCTTTGCGATGTAGATACTTGCAGGTAGTTGTGTCCGGGTCTCGGATAACAGAATTGAAGCGCAAACAAAACCCTGCTCCCGTACCGATGTTTAGGGTCTGCCCGCAATTTTGGATGCAGTTCCGGCAACTAAATAATTCGTCCACGATCAGCACTTCTTGAAGTATTTCTGGACCTGCGCTTGAGCCCAGTTAATTAGGTCTTTACGCTCAATGCTACTGTGATTGAAAGCCCAAGAAACTAGACCTTCATTTCTCCGTCGCGCATATTGCAATGCTCGCAGAGCGAGCAGCCTCTCAGCCTTTTCTCCGTCATTTGCCGTGCGCTGAAGTTCTCGCATCAGGTGCGTATGTTCTACTAATCCGTGATTGTCGCCAGCGAGGACCTCCCGTAGCAGAACGTAGAAGCATTCTCCAAAACGCTTTATGGACTGGCGATCGAGTGACACGCTAGTGAATGCTGTGCGCTTTCCGCGAGCGCGCACGACGTGCTCCGCAAAGGTTACTACCTTCAACAAGTCCGGTGCAGTAATTCCGCTGTCCTGATCTCCGCGAAAATAATCTCGTCCCGGGACAGTTTCCGATTGCGTGGTCACACCGCTAAGATGCGGCGCCGACAAAGGTGTATCCTTTCTCTCGTGCCATCGTTGGCGCGTAACGCGCCAACGGGAGGCTTCAGGACGTCGTCTGCCATTTGTGGCGGGAGCGTCAGACCTACGCGCGACCGTTCAGGGCCAGCACTCCGGCCGATGGCAGTTTAGCGGTCAGCTACCGTTCCCCGCCGCAGCTCATTGGGGGGCGCTATCGCGAGTGCACCAAGGTGTCTTTGGAACGTCGATCGTCGCTATGGATCGCACGATCGATCTGAGGCCCTTTCGGACTGCTTAAGTTTGCGTGGCCGCAAGGGCGCCTGTAATCAACGCCATTGATGCAGCGTCACTGCTGGAATCAAAACGCCAGTGATTCGCTCTTCTGATGACCGTGTTTCGGCGGAGCGGTAAGGATTCTCAGGTTATCGAGCAGCTGCGATTCCGCGCGTTCAGGGCTGAGCTCCCACGCTTTGGCGATCTGAGAAATGGCCTGATGCGCCTCCCAGGGCAGCAGCGACCGGCCATCTGTCATTGCAAATGGTCCGTCGGATTCCGTTAGTATGCGTTTCCGAGGCATGCGCTCAAATAAGCTACGTCCTTTTACTGACAATAGCATCGCGGGTCCAACGCTAAACCAGCAGCCAAGATCAATCGCACGAGCAAGCTCTCGTTGAGAGCCGGAGAACCAGTGTAGAACCGGGATTCCACTGCCCCTCGACCGTTCTAGATAATCGAGAACAGGAGTGGCAGCGCGCCGGCTGTGAATTGACATGATCTTACCGTTGCTCTGCCGACAAAGCGAGAGGATACGCTCGAAAACCTCAAGCTGGTCTTGCCATATATCGGCAAAGCCGGGACTACCATCGAGACCAACTTCGCCAACGTAGCGCGTCTTCGGAAGAAGCGTCTCGAAAAGCGCTAGCTCGACCTTTCGCTGTTTAGCGAGCTGCGGATGCAATCCGAGGCCCGTCTTTATCCGCGAGTGTGTAGGGGCGAGTGCCGACGTCCCAAGCCATGCCGAGGGTGTGTTTGTTACGGACAAGACATACATGTCGCGCCGTGCGCATTCAAGCGCTATTGCATTAGGGTCGTGATATAGATCAAGGTGGCAGTGAAGGTCAATCACTTCACGCCACAGATCTGATGAAGCGCCGCAATCTCTGCGATACCGCGGTCGATGACGGATCGATATGTTGGTCCGTCGGTCATATTGGGGGTTGTTAGCGCTGAACCAAGCCAAGCATCAAGGCCGTCTTCTGCAATCTGCGCTATCGCCATTGCGGCGGAACGTACATCATCGAAGCCCGCGTGGTCTTGATCAGATTGGCCGAGCTTCTCATAATGGTATTCCGTTCGATCGTTGTGGCCGGAAGCCAAAAAGGCACCGCGGCGAACTTGACATGGGATGCAGCGTCCGCAGTGCCTGTAGGTGCGCTGAAATCGACCGCAGCTTGTCGACCGCGACGCTTCGTCGTTGAGGACGCCCTGATCGCGGCATTCGCGCATCATTTCCCCTTTGGTTTTCAAACGATATGGGTTTTCAATCGTGACGCGTAAATTGGCGGCCGAAATTAGCGACTGAATGCGATGGAAAAACTCGGGATGTGCTGTTCGCGTGCTCAAGCTTCCGATCCGGGCTCCAGTGAGCGGAGGATTTAAAGCTATAAAACCATTCTCGCAGACGTTTAGTGTGACGCTTTCGCCAGCGTGATAGCGACGAAGTGTAGATGCGGCGAGAACCCCTAATGCGAGAAATAGCAGCGACCTCGCCCGTTGTGATGCCTCCTGGGAGTAAGGAACGTCGCAATTATCGTTCAGCTGAAGATGTTTCGAGCCGCCGCCGATGGATTTAGCAAAATCGATCTGCTTGTCGCCGTCTCCCCGGACAGTTTTGCTTACGACAAGCGGCTTGAATCCAAGTTCAATCCGGTCAATTAGGCCGATGAGGCTATCCAGGCCGCCCGAAACGAGTACAACGCAGTCTTCATCGGGTAGCACGAGCTTTGCAGGCGCCGGTGGAACCAGGCCGCCGGTCACAAATGAAAACGTCCATCTGTCGGTGGTAAGAAATGCAATGGCACTTTGTAATGCCGATGACTGCGTATTCCAAAAGTCCGGATCGCCAACAGCAACCTGAACATCGAATTCGCGTGTCCAGCCGTCGGCGCTAGAGCTCCGAAGCGACGCTTTGTCTGCGGTTATCGCTGACAGCGCGATGGAAAGGAAATCCCAGGCAAGTGGAGCCGCGGAAAGCCTTTCGCGATGAAGGTTATAGCGAATAGCCGCGCCGACGCTTGCCTGCTCCCCCTTACGCTGACCATACAGCACGACGTGAAGAGCATCGTTATCGGCAATAGGCGCGTCGTCTGGACCGCAAATTAGCTTCATTCGGCATAGGCCGAAAAGACGTCGAACGTATCTCTCAGGGCCGACGTGACAACGCGCGTAACGTTTCCGGCCGAAATGATATTGCCGGCATCACGCAACTTGCGAAATGACGCGGCAACGAGCTCACGAATATATTCACGAGCCTCTCTGACTCGAGAGAGCGCAGCAGATGCGCTCGGCGCCCTATCCATGATCGCTTTGCCGACATCGAGTTGAAAGCGTCGAAAGATGTCAACTGCCGTGTAGCGCTCGACCACGATCGCGCACTGGTCCAGCGTCAGCATCAGAAGATTCGCTTCGGGGAATTGAGTTAGCAGGTCGGCGAGCGCTTCGCGAATGGCCGCGCGCGCGGCCTCGGCGTCCTGCGTTCCGTCGATGGGTCGAACGGCTTCCACAACCGCATCCATAACGTCGGCCGCAGGGCGTTCTCTCAGCAGATTTGGGTCGGCTGGACTTCCGGGTTGGACCGCACGACCCGCGGCTAGATTTGAAAGGGCGCCGTAGAGCGTAGAGGCCGTAGCAGCCGTTCCAGCCATACGCCTCGTAGCGGTTGCCGCTCCGCCGTAGCCCGTTCGGACGTAATGCCCAAGACCTCGGCGCAGGTCGGCGCGGTCACCTCCTTGCGCAAACGCGCCAAGCAGCGTGCGTGCGCCGCCAAAGCGGGCTGCGGGAGCAACCGCGACGGGAGCGATTTGGGACGCGAGCACATCATCATCGCCAGGAACTTCGGGTTCGTCCGTAGGCGACGGTTCCGGCACCCACGCCGGAACCATTGGAACGTTTGAGCCCGGACCCTCGCTAGACTGCGACGTTCCCATTTTTACCTTGCCTTCCGATCGCGCGCTTAACTGGGTCT
>JAOAPP010000576.1 GCA_025462985.1 Bryobacterales bacterium
TCGAACTCGTCTTTCCGTTCTTTCTTTTCGGCCCCAGGCTTCTGAGATACGCGACAGTGGCCCTGTTCATGCTCCTGCAGGTGCTCATTCTGCTAACCGGGAACTACGCCTTTTTCAATCTGCTGACACTCGCGCTCTGCCTCTGGGGATTGGACGATAGCATCTTCGCGCCGCTTGCCCGCTGGCTGAAGAGCAGTTCATTGAAACATCGTTGGGCTCGTGCTGCAGCTTCGGCCATACTGGCCACCCTGATGTTCGCCGGAGCAGTGCAGATGGTCGGGATGTTTCTGCCTTCCATGGAGGGGCCTTCGCTTCGCATCCGAGAGATCCTGGCGCCGTTCGAGATCGTCAATAACTACGGCCTGTTTGCCGTAATGACCACTACGCGGCCTGAGATTGTTCTGGAAGGCTCCGATGATGCAGAACACTGGCTGGAGTACTCGTTCTGCTACAAACCCGGAGATCCCCGCAGACCGCTTCCCCTGGTGGCCCCTTATCAACCCCGTCTTGACTGGCAGATGTGGTTCGCCGCGCTCGGAACCTACAACGAGAACACGTGGATAGGCGGGTTGCTGTATCGGCTCATGACTGGCGAGCCGTCCGTCGTCGGACTGCTCGAGCCACCCCCGTTTCCGAAGCCGCCGAAGTACATGCGCGCTCAACTGTACGATTACCACTTCACAGTTCCCGAAGAACGGCGGCGAACCGGCGCGGTCTGGCGGCGAAGACTCATTGGCACCTGGTTTGGGCCCGTGTCTCTCAAAGGGCAATAACCATCAAATTGTGTTCGAGCGCCTCCGGACGACATCCATAGAACTGTGCGCATCCTCTTGTTCAGCGGTAAAGGTGGAGTAGGGAAGACCAGCGTGGCGGCGGCAACCGCCATTCGCCTGGCCGAGTCGGGTCGGCGAACGCTCGTGATGAGCGTGGATCCGGCGCACAGCCTTGGCGACTCCTTCGATATTGGCGGCGGTCTCTTTCACGGCAAAACTTCCGAGCCGATCCAGGCCGCTGACCGCCTCTTTCTGCAGGAAGTGAACATCAATCACGAGATAAAGCACTACTGGGCCGACATCTCCGCCTATATTTCATCCCTTCTCAGAACCGCCGGCCTCAGCGGGGTCGAAGCCGATGAACTGGCGATCTTCCCGGGCATGGAAGAGCTCAGCGCGATGATGTACGTCAACCAGTTCCGAAAAAGCGCCGAATTCGACATCATGGTGCTTGATTGTGCGCCCACAGCTGAATCCCTCCGCTTTGTGAGCCTTCCCACCACGCTCGATTGGTATATGAAGCACATCTTCAACTTTCAGCGAGGGTTCCTGAAAGCCGTCCGTCCGATTGCCAAGAGAGTCGCGCCCGTTGAACTTCCGCCCGACCGTTACTTTGCGAACATCCAGGAACTGTTCGACAAAATCCAGGGCATTGACGCCGTGCTAGAAGACCCGGAAATCACCAGTATCCGGCTGGTGACCAACGCGGAGAAGATGGTCCTACGGGAAACTCAGCGTGCTTTCGTGTATTTCTCGCTGCACGGGCTTACGGTTGACAGCATTATCGTGAATCGTCTGGTCCCGCCGGAGGTCTCCGATCCGTTTTTCGAGGGCTGGCGGCAATCCCAGGCGAGCATTGTCGGGGAGATCGAAGAATACTTCGCTCCCGTCCCGGTGCGCCGCGTGCCCATGTTCCGCCGCGAGGTGGTTGGTTACGAGCGGCTGCGCGAACTAGCCGATACCTTGTACGAACCCGGCGAAGACCCGGCCGCCGTGACACGAAAATCAACCCCATTCGAATTCGTTCGGGAAGGGGGCAGGTATGAGGTCCGGATGGACATTCCATTCGCAGAAAAAGCGGAAATCGGGTTATTCAAAAAGGACGACGAACTGGTAGTAGAAATCGGAACCATCCGCCGCCATGTCGGGTTGCCGACCACAATGGCTGGCCTGGAGCCGGCCAAAGCTCGTCTCGATGGGCGTAAACTAGTAATAGAGATGAGCCAGGGAAAATGAGCGAAGCACAGCAAGAAGAGAACTATCGGAGATCGACCTCGGCGCCTATCGATGCCATTTGCGATTCCATTCGCGAGGGCCTGGAGCAAGTGGCCGATTTCTTTACGCCTCCTCAATCTGCGGTCGATCACTTCCGCGAGTCTCGGATCGAAATGCTGCGCGGCTTTCGCGATATTCTCGACCATCGCATTGACCGCTTGTCTCGTCGCCGGGCGCAAGGTACGCGCGTCTCAGTAGATTGACTACTTCGCTTCCCGCCTCCCAGCCGGTTACAACCAGATCATCGAACGAAACCAGTCGAGACTCCTCGCTCCGTCGTCAGATCCTTATCGTAGTTTTTGCGGCGATCACTTTCCTTGGCGGCGCAATCAGTCCCCCTCATCTTATGGACGACGTGGACGGCACGCAGGGCCAGATTGCCAAGACCATGTTGCAGACCGGGAACTGGGTCACGGCGCACCTGGACGGCGTCCCCTATCTTGAAAAAGCGCCATTGAAATATTGGATAACGGCCACGCTTTACAGCGTTCTCGGCGTTCATGACTGGGTAGCGAGAGTCCCGAACGGGCTTGCCGTTATTCTGCTTTGTCTTCTCGTGTATCGCATGGGCGTATGGGCCGGTTCGGAGCGGACGGGCTTCTATGGTGGGCTTGCGCTAGCCACATCGATCGGGCTCTTTCTGTTTACCCGGATCGTCATTCCCGATGTCATCCTCACGCTTGCAATCACGCTGGCGGTCTGGAGCTTTGCCCGCATCGTGGAGTCGGACCGTAGGGAGTCGCTGCCCTGGGCCGGTGTATTTTACGCATCCATTGCGTGCGGAGTTTTGCTGAAGGGCCTGATCGGGATCGTCTTCCCGGTCGGCATCTGCGCTACTTACGCTCTCCTCTGCGGCGTACTGTTTTCGCGTGAGATGTGGAAGAAGTTGCGTGTCGCTCGGGGCATGCTTCTATTTATCGCGATCGCTGCTCCCTGGCACATCCTGGCCATTCTGCACAACCCGCCCTACTTCGACCTGACGCTGCACGCAGACCCGAATTTCGGCCATCGCTTCCGCGGCTTCTTCTGGTTCTACTTCATCAACGACCAGTTTCTGCGTTTCACAAACGGCCGCTGGCCTCACGACTACAACACGGTTCCACGCATCTGGTTCTGGCTCTACCATCTGCTTTGGTTCTTTCCCTGGAGCTTCTTATTGGTCGGATTGAAGCGTAGCCGGTTTCGCACCGACGACCGTCTTGGGCGATTGCACATCCTGTGCCTGATCACCATCGGCGTCATCATGGGCTTCTTCTCGCTGTCCACAACGCAAGAATATTACTCGATGCCCATTTATCCTGCGCTGGCATTGCTGATTGGATCGGCGATGAATTCCGAAGGACGCTTCGGCCGCATTGCTGCGCGCTGTTCCGGCGTCATCACCGGCGTTGCCTTCCTGGCCTGCAGCCTGCTCCTCATAAAAAGCTGGGGGCTGCCCACGCCAGGAGACATCTCAGACGTTCTCAGCAAGCAGCAATCGGAAGATTATACGCTCGCTCTCGACCACATAGCAGACCTGACGTTCGCTGCGTTTGCCTACCTGCGTGTACCGCTGGCGATCGCCGCTGCGGCGCTTTTCTTGGGAACCCTCGCGCTCTGGAGTTCGGAACGGCGGAGGCGCTACTTCGGCGCTGCCGTGATGCTGGTGATCTTCTTGCAAGCGGCGCGGCTTGCCATGGTTGCCTTCGATCCTTACCTGTCGTCCTACGCAGTCGCGGACGCGCTCAACACACTCCCGAAAGGGCAACTCGTGTTGAACGGGGAGTTTTACCGGTATTCATCTGTAGGCTTCTACACGGACTACAAGCCTTACATCCTTAACGGACGCATCAACAATCTGGAGTATGGCTCTTACGCTCCCGATACGCCGCAGGTGTTCATCGACGACCGCCGATTCCTGGAAATCTGGAAAGGTCCCGCTCTCGCCTACATCATCACTTATGACGAAGACCGGAAGAGCCTGGAAAAGCTGGTCGGCGCCTCCCAGGTCCACCGGGTGATGCGTAGCGGCGGGAAGCAACTCCTCGCGAATATGGCAGTAACCTCGCGAACTGAATAGAATTCTCTATTTCTTTGTCTAACTGAGGAGAACTCATGTTAATAGACAAGGAAGACGGTAAGCAAGAAGATATCATTTCCCCGGAACTCACGGAGAGACAGCAGCAAGAGGCTGAAGAGCGCTCCACCGTCAGCGCAGTGGTCATTCATGAGGCGATCCGGGCCGATGGCGAAGAGGAGCTGCAACGTCCCGCTTCGGCCTTGGCTTGGTCCGGCTTTGCGGCAGGGCTTTCGATGGGCTTCTCCTTTGTCGGACAGGCATTGCTCTACGCGAACCTGCCGGACGCTCCGTGGAGACCGCTGGTGGTTGCCTTGGGATACCCGCTGGGCTTTCTGATCGTGATTCTCGGGCGGCAGCAGCTGTTTACCGAGAACACACTGACGCCTATCATCCCTCTGTTTACGCGTCGAAGCCTGCCGACATTGTGGCGAGTTGCCCGGCTTTGGACAATAGTTCTGCTCGCCAACATGGTGGGTGCTCACCTGTTCGCATGGATCGCGGGCAACACGCCCATGTTCAGTCCCGAGACTCAGGGCGCCATGCTCGCGCTTGCAAGGCATGCAGTGAATGTCAGCTTCGGAACCGCTGTTCTGCGCGGAATTTTTGCCGGATGGTTGATCGCAATGGTGGTCTGGATGCTCGTCGCAACAAAAGCCGACCGCGTTTTGATCATCGGAGCCCTAACCTACACAGTCGGTCTGGCGGGCTTCACGCACATCATTGCCGGCGCGGTGGAGGTGCTGTTTCTTGTCATGGTCGGGGTGAAGAGCTGGGGCGCCGTCGCCTGGGGCTACCTGATTCCCACACTGATTGGGAACTGCATTGGCGGCGTTTCGTTAACGGCAGCCGTGAATCACGCGCAGGTCGTGGCCGGAATGAGTTCCTCCAAAAACAAGCGCGTGCCCGAGCGGTGAGTTCGCTAGGAGCTGCGCTCTGTCACTAGCTCAACAATCGCCGTCAAAGAACGCTGGGCCGCCGAGGGCGCAAACCCCGCGATAATGCTTCGTGACTTCTCTGTGAAGGTATGCGCGCGGTCATATGCCTTCTCGACCGCGCCATAGTTCTTCAGGATTTGAAGGACACGCATGAAGGGAACCTGTTCATAACTGCCGTCATGGATCACGGTGCGCACGGCTTCGCGTTCTTCGGGAGTCGCTTTGTCGAGCGCATAGATCATCGGCAGCGTCACCTTGCCTTCCCGCAGATCGTTTCCTGCCGGTTTGCCCAGAATCTTCTCGCTTGACGTGAAATCAAGAATATCGTCGACCAGCTGAAACGCCATGCCGAGATTCCACGCAAAGTCTGCAAGCTGAGATTCGCTCTCGTCGGACGCGCCTCCGGCCACCGCGCCCAGCGATGCGCAAGCGGAAAACAGGCTCGCGGTTTTCCGGTCCACCAGTTCCATGTAGTCAGCCTCGCTCACATCGATGCGGTGGAGCCGCTCCAGTTGGAGAAGTTCTCCCTCCACCATCATCTGCGTGAGCGAGATCAGTACGTCAAGAATGTGGAAGTTGCGTTCGCGGAGCGCCACCTGGAAGGCTTGCATGTAGAGCCAGTCGCCCGCCAGTACGGAAGTATGATTGCCCCAAACGACATTGGGCGATGGCCGCCCACGGCGCGTCTTTGCGAGGTCGATTACGTCGTCGTGAACGAGCGTTGCGGTGTGGATCATCTCGACGACCGCGGCGAGCTTGCGCGCGCATTCGTTGGAGGGCCCGAAAAGTCGGCTGACCAACAGCAAAAGCGCCGGGCGAAGCCGCTTTCCGCCGCCGGCTTGAAGATACTGGTTGATGGTTGTGATAGCCTCCACTGAAGCCACCGACTCGACACTGATTTCGCGCTCGACTTCCTGCAAATCCGGTTGCACAAGGCTGAAGGCCTCGCGAACTGTGATGGACTGCCGGATCTTAGTGAACATAGGACTGACCGTTGAAACCTAAGTGTAGCTCCCTGAGCCGCTTGGATCTGCCGCGCCCTCGATCGCAAAAACGCGTTCGAAATTCTTCGTTGTTTGCCCTGCTAAATGCTCCACCGTAACGCCCCGCACTTCTGCGAGCGTCTGCGCCGTGTTTAGAACGAATGCCGGCTCGTTTCGCTTGCCGCGATGCGGAGCTGGAGCCAGGTAAGGGCAATCGGTTTCGAGCAGCAGCCGTTCAATTGGAGTGATACGCGCCGCTTCCCGGACTTCCGCAGCCTTGGGATAAGTGGCGACTCCACCAAACGCCAGATAGAATCCAAGATCCAGGCATTCGCGCGCGAGATCTGCATCACCGGTGAAGCAATGGAGAACGCATGGAATGTCGGTGTCCGTCCACTGCGACCGCAGTACGGCCAGCGTATCCTCCCACGCATCGCGGGTGTGGATTATCACCGGTTTTGCAAACTGTTTGGCCAATTGCAATTGACGCTCGAAGAGCGGAATCTGCACATCCCGTGGAACACCCCAGTGATAATCGAGCCCGATCTCGCCCATTGCCTTGACCTTTGGATGCCGCAGCAGTCGGCCAAGATCTTCAATCGTGTGATCGTCAACCTTCGGAGCATCGTTTGGATGGACTCCAGCGGTCGCGTACACGAACGGATACTCTTCGGCAAGCTTTACGGCCACATCAAGAACCGGCGGGCCCTCACCCGTTCCGATTGCCAGAAGATATTTCAGCCCCGCTTTACGAGCGCGTTCGATAACGGTGGCGCGATCCTCGTTGAACTGCGCGTCGTCAAGGTGGCAGTGTGAATCAACAACCTCCAATGGCGAGCGCCTTTCTACTTCAGCCGCGCTCCAACCGGCACGTCCTCATGGAAGCCCGCCAGTACCGGCAAGCCTCCTTCGAGGCTTGCTGCCACGATCATGCCTTGCGAGGTGAGCCCGCGAAGCTTACGCGGCTGCAGATTTGCGACAATCATCACCTTGCGGCCAATCAAAGCTTCCGGCTTGTAGGCCAGTGCGATTCCGGCCACGATGGTACGTGGTTCGGCTTCTCCGATATCCACTTTGAGGTGCAGCAGTTTGTCCGCGCCCTTCACCGGTTCGGCGTGTTTTACTTCGCCGACACGAAGATCGACCTTTGAGAAGTCGTCAATGGAAATGTTGGGCGAGATTTGCGAAGGTACGGCTGCTGCCGGAACCTCCGCAGGTTTACCCATCAGGGCTGCCTGGCGCTCTTTCTCTTTTGCTTCGAGATCCTGCATCTTTTCAACCGTTGGTTTGAGATCGAGGCGCGGAAACACCGGTGCGATCGCGCCAATCTTTTGCCCCGGCTTGAGGCGCCCCCAAGCCAGTTCTTCGACGCTTGCTTTGCTCACCGGCTCCGTGAACCCAAGCTGCTGCCAGATCGCCTGCGCGGAGTGCGGCAGGACGGGGCTTACCAGCGCGCAAACGAGTCTCAGCGCTTCGGCTGCCGTGT
>JAOAPP010000603.1 GCA_025462985.1 Bryobacterales bacterium
TCTATTGCGCCGCCACCGGCTCCCTGCGCGTGCAACTAGATGGCACGGGCGCTACGGTTATCGAGTCGGCGCACCCCGGAACGGAGACGCCGCTGCTCCGAGGCGAGTTCGCCGAGGAAATGAACCGGCAGAAGGGAATGGACGTGAAGTTACTCGCCAAGCGCGCGATTGCCGGCATTAAGGCTGGTAAATTGGAGATCCGCCCGGGCCTCGCGAACGTGAAGGCGATGAGCAGGATCGCTCCCAACTCATGCTCAATCAAATGGTCAAGATGGGGAAGCCCAAGAAGGTGACCCGGCCGCCAGTCAGACAAACCTGGACTGGCCGCGCGAAATGAAGTTGCGGACTTGCATAGATGTAGGGATTCGTGGAGGAACGGACATCGCACAACGAACTTGGTTTATCACAGCGCGGCGATCGGATTGCCGGTACAGCGCGCAAACTTGAGCACCTCGACAATTTCAATGCTCAGTACAGCGACAGGCTCTGGATCAGGTCGCTCGTCCTCACCGGCACGCCAGCCATCCGTGAAGCTGTCAATGCCGCCTTCGCGCACTTCGGACGTATCGACATCGTTATGAGCAATGCCGGTTACGCACTCTTCGGAGCTGCCGAGGAGGTTACGCACGACCGGAAGCGCCCGGACAAGCATTTTCGAGCCGAACAGGGCAATTCTCGGCGTGGCTATGCCGGAGTATGCAAACACACAGGCAGGACGCATACGCGAGACGATTAAGGGAGGAGCATACATCCCGCCCGGCGATCCAGCCAAGATGGTTCGAGCGATGATCGATTCAGTGGATCAGGTCGAAGCCTCCAAGCGTCTCGCCTTGGGCAGCGACGCTTACTCACTCATTCGAAGGCGCTCAGAGACCGTCTGGCAGCCCTCGAGGCGCAGATGAGCATCGCGCTCTCAACGGATGCTACAGGCTGAGATCAGCAGCGACAAGAAATACAGGTTACCGAGGCTGAGCCTAGCGCTTGGGCCCTTGCACCGGATCTGTTCCACCGATTCCACCGGGCTCCAGGTTGTCCTGATCCTCCGGTTCCAGCGGTGTTGCGGGAACTTCGTTGCCGCTAACCCCAGTACCACTTGGACTTCCGCCAGCCGTGATATCGCCGATATCGTCCAAATTCAACCGTCTCGGATCGCCTGCCAAGCCGCCTCGCTGTCCTTCTCTATTCGTGCTCATAATCGTCCGTCACCGCTCCCGAGCGCAATTTGAAGCTCATTTTCCACGTCACCCACGCCATTTACCTCAAACGCAACATTCTCTGCCAGCGTCCGCATTTCCGAAGTCGTCGCCACCTGACCCGTAAGCCTCACCCGGCCGTCGTGGACCTGGACTTCCATTTCCCGTGCGTCTATTGCTCCATGGTCCGAAAGGTGCTCGCAAACGTGCTCCAAGATGCTGTCATCCGAGCGCCTGTAATTGCGGGGACCGTAGCCGTAATAGGGGCCCGAATGCCGGATGTCGTCGGTAGTTCTCATCTCGGGGTTCTCCCCCGGCGGAGTGTTTCCAGGTTCAGTCCCGAGCTTGCCGGTTCCGGCCGCGTTCCCCACCCATCGGCCGTAATCTCCAAGACGTCGCTGGTGCGCGACCTCGTTGTCGCGCTCCTCCTGCTCGGCAGAGCCCTGCAGCAAGACGCCGCCACGCTCGTCTGGTTGCTGCCTCGTTTCTTCCATGGGCGCGTCAGAAGCCTCCGGCCGCTGGTAGGGATGTTCATTCGGATGATGCTCGTGTGCCACAACTACGTTCCCGTTCCCGAGTCAATGCGAGGCGCATTGCACGCATGCACCGCCCCTGTCAAGGGGACCATCCCCGCCTGTCGTATGTTTCCGAATAAGCCGTTAGTAGTTCTGCAGACGGCTGCCGGCCGGTCTTATACCCAACTGTTTATTGCGGAATTGTGGGGTCAGTCTGCGCCGCCTGCTTGTGTATAGGCAGCGCCACATCGGTCAGGCGTTTATCAGCCGCTTCCTCTTCATTAAGAGTGACTTGCAGAAGTTTCGCAGCCTCATCCATCCCCGCGGTGCGAGCCATTGCGCGCGCAGTGCCATAACAGGCCATCTCGTAGTGCTCCATCTTCTGCGCGGCAGCAATCAGCGCAAGATCTCGGAGCACCGGATCCTGGGCTTGCTCACTCTTCTTATGCGCCTCGGAAACAAGTCCGTGCACGCCGGGAGTCACTTGCCCGTTCCCGCCGGGCGTCTCGCCGATCATCTCCAATATCTGCCGCAGCCGCATTGTCTGCCGCTGTGTTTCGGTCGCGTGATCCTGCAGTGCTGTCCGAAGCGCCTCATTCGTTGCCGCGGAGGCTAGCTGAGGAAGTTCACTTTCTTGCGCCATTTCGGACTGGTAAAGATCCTGCAGATCTTTGATCATCATTTCCTGGTAGTTCACAGTTGCCGGTTCCTTTGTCTTCGATCGAAGGTCGCGTGTTGGACGCGGAACATGGAGCGCCTGATACTCGCAGGCCATGATCTTTCAGGCAAGTATTTCTGCTGGAATCCCTGGCCTAAACTAACCAGCCAGTGCGTTATCGAGGTCCTGCTTGAGATCCTCGAAATCTTCCACCCCAATCGAAATACGAATCAGCGAGTCCAGCACCCCAAGCGACAAACGGGTCGCGGCGGGAATCGATGCATGGGTCATGATAGCCGGATGCTCGATAAGGCTTTCCACCCCGCCAAGACTCTCGGCCAGCGCGAAAATCTCACATCTCTCCAGCACTCTTTTGGCATAGTCCAGATCGCCTTTCAAGATGACCGACAGCATTCCTCCGAACGCGGCCATCTGGCGCGCTGCAATCGGGTGTCCTGGGTGCGATTGCAGCCCTGGATACAACACTCGCTCCACCGAAGGGTGCCCGGACAACCACTCGGCCATCCGCATCCCGTTTGAGCTATGACGCTCCATCCGCAGGTGCAGAGTTTTCAGACCACGCAGAGCGAGAAACGAATCGAACGGGCCCGCAATCGCACCGACAGAGTTTTGCAGGAACCCGAGCCGCTCAGCCAGTTCTTGTGTCGCAACAACCGCGATGCCACCCACCAGGTCCGAATGTCCGCCGATGTACTTCGTGGCGGAGTGAACAACGAGGTGAAAGCCGAAATCAATTGGGCGCTGGAGAGCCGGGCTGGCGAAGGTATTGTCGGCCAGCGCCATCAGCCCCAACTCCTTGGCGAGCGACCCCACTGCCTGAAGGTCGATGATCTTCATCAGGGGGTTCGACGGGGTCTCTACCCAGATCATCTTCGTGTTCGGGCGAACGGCCTGTCTGATCGCCTCGGCATTCGACATGTCTATGAAGCTGAACTCGAGTGCCGCGGAGCGTCTCCGAACGCGCTCGAAAAGCCGGAATGTTCCGCCATAGAGGTCGTCGCTGGCGATGACGTGATCGCCGGTATCCAGCAACTCGAGAATGGTAGACATCGCCGCAAGCCCCGAAGCGAAGGCAAACCCTGCCACGCCACCTTCAAGGTCGGCCACGCAGCGTTCGTAAGCGAATCGAGTCGGGTTTTGCGACCGCGAGTACTCGAAGCCCTTGTGCACTCCGGGACTCTCCTGTACATACGTTGAAGTCGCATAGATCGGCGTCATGATGGCGCCCGTCGAAGGGTCGGGAGTCTGTCCCGCGTGGATGGCACGCGTGCCAAATCGATGTTTCATGAAGTCTCTTATTGCAGTCTGCGTCTCAGGTAGCTGAGAAGGTCGGACCGCGCAATGAGCCCGAGAAACGCATCGCCTTCCGTCACCAACGCCACGTAGCCGCGATCGAGAATGTTATACACCGCTTCGATGCTCGAATCTGCGGATACCGTTTCGAGGCGGCTCGTCATCGCGTCCCGAACCGGTGAGTGAAATCGGTTAGCGTCTCCATGTACTGCCACCAGCAGGTCCGACTCGTCCAGCACGCCAACACAGCACTTCTGTTCAATGACCGGAACCTGCGAAACGTCCGCCATACGCATACGCTGAAAGGCCGTCAGGAGCGTATCGTCAGGACTCACCGTGATCACGGCGCCTTCCTCGTAGCGGCGCGAAATTAGTTCTCGCAGCGTTCCCGTAGGAGGGCGCTCCAGGTAGCCTTGGTCGAGCATCCAGTAATCGTTGTACATCTTGGAAAGGTACTTGGCCCCGGTATCGCAGACCAGGCTCACCACCCGTTTCGGGCTGGTCTGTTCACGGCAGTACCGCAGCGCTGCCGCCAGCAGTGTTCCTGATGAAGGCCCTCCGAAGATCCCCGTTCGCTTCAGGAGTTCGCGGCCCGTTTCGAAGCTCTCCTTGTCAGAGATTGTGTAGGCCGCCCGAACGCGCGATACATCGGCGATCGACGGCATACAACTTCCCCCGATTCCTTCCACGGAATAACTGCCGGAGGGAACCTCTTTTCCGGTTCGCACCAGTTCCGCCAGCGATGACCCCGCCGGATCGCCGAGCACCATCTCCGAGTTGGGTTGCACTTTTTCGAAAAACCGGCTCAGGCCTGTCAATGTGCCGCCGGAACCGATACCGCACACCACAGCGTCCAGATGATGCTCCATCTGGTCCCAAAGCTCCGGGCCGGTGGACGTCTCGTGGGCGAGCGGGTTTGCAGGATTCCCAAACTGGTTGATGTGATAACCCCCGGTCTCCTTCGCGATGTTGGCTGCCATGTCCTGGTAGTACAGCGGGTGTCCCGGGCTCACATCGGACCGTGTTAATCGGATCGCCGCGCCGAGCGCCTTCGCATGCGCGATCTTCTCAGGCGACATCTTATCGGGGATCACCAGAATCAGCCGATAGCCCTTGATAGCGGCAACCAAAGCGAGGCCGACTCCCGTGTTGCCGGCCGTTGCTTCGACGATCGTATCGCCCGGTTTGAGATGCCCTCCGCTCTCCGCCGCTTCGATCATAGAAACAGCCATGCGGTCCTTGATCGATCCGCCCGGGTTCTGTGACTCAAGCTTGAGAAACAGCTCGCAGGGCCCGGTATCGAAACCCGTCAAGCGTACCAGCGGAGTATTGCCGATCAGGTGAAGCGTGGGTGCTACAGCGGTGGGTGTTGGCTGCATGGAGCGCTGGTGCACCTTGATGGTACACTCAGGCGCTTATGTTCTTGTACGCCACCAGACACCGGTCTGCGGTCTCTAATTCGGGATAGTCGCTGCCTTCCTGCTCAATCAAAAAGAACTCTGCTCCTCCCACGTTCCGCGCAGCGGCGAGAATCGGCTTCCACTTCGCGGATCCTTCTCCGAACAGGACCCGATATCCCTTTTGTGCCGACCAGTCCTTCAGGTGAAGTGAGCGGATCCGGCCCGGATTTTTTTCGATCCAGGCGACCGGATCGTTTCCGGTTTCGAGACACGTGCCCACATCGAGCTGCAGCATCACGCCCTTCGAAGTCCCCGTGGCGAGCAGATCGATTGGGCGCTGGCCGTCTACCGGTTTCCACTCCAGATCGTGATTGTGATACCCCGCATGCAGGCCCGAGCTTTGCATCTTGCTGTCTGCCTGGTTCAATGTCTCGACAACTCCTTTCCAGCCATCGATTCCACTCACGTTCCCCGGGTGCGCCAGCACCACGTATTTAGCGCCCAGAATCTGGTTCAGCTCTATCGCTTTCGTCAGACCGGCCGATGAGAAAGATGCGGAGCCGTTATGAGTCGAATAGCACCGAATGCCCAGACCGTCGAGTTCTTTCCGGACCTCCTTGGCGTATTCGGGAGTCCACTCGAAGTATGGCGAGAAGAATTCAACGCACTCGTAACCCATCTTTGCGACGGCTTGCAGCGTTGCCTTCTGATCTTTTTTCAATTCGCCCCTTACCGAGAAGAGTTCGAGCCCGATCGGGATATGCTTCGCTCCCGTCTCGGCGAAGGCAAGCGGAATCGCGGCAAGACTGCCTAGGAGAGCTCGACGGGAAAGAGTGTGCAATTGCGGCATTTGACAGCCACAGCATATCGAAGTGCGAATGCCAAAATGGATCCAGAGATGAAATTCGTGCGCAGATTAGCGTTGGCACTGGCCTGCGCCTGTCCTCTGCTTCTAGCGCAGTTGCAGGAAGGTGAGATCCGGGTCAAGGTCTCCGACCCGGCCGGATTGCCGCTGCCTTCTTCACTATTTCTTGTGAGTCAGGCTTCGAGGACGGAGCGCACTTATAAAAGCGATGACTCTGGCCAGTTTACCTTCCAGCATCTGCCCGTCGGCGTGTATCACCTCACGGTAAGTCATCCAGGATTCGCGCCCTATTCCACACTGGTTGAAATCCGCTCCGCGGTGCCGAAAGAGATCCGGGCCCAGCTGAGCTTGCAATTCGCCTCAACGCAAGTGGAGGTGAAGGACAGCGCGACGCTGATTGATCCGCATCGCACCGGCGTGGCGTACTCAGTCGGCGCCGAACAAATGAGTG
>JAOAPP010000639.1 GCA_025462985.1 Bryobacterales bacterium
AAGGATCAATGGCGCTTTCCCGGCGTCATCATGTCGGACTGGGTCGCGACATACGACACCGCCGCAGCGGCGAACGGCGGCCTCGATCTCGAGATGCCCTTCGGTGTCTACTACGCGCCCGAAAAGATCCTCCCACTGCTGAAGGATGGAACCATCACCCAGGCCACCCTCGACGACAAGGTTCGCCGCATTCTCCGCGTCGCTGCGGACTTCGGCTGGCTCGATCGTCCGCAGCTTGATACTGACATCCCACGCTACAACCTCGCAGGCCGCGACGCCTCGCTTCAGGCTGCGCTCGAAGGCGCTGTTCTCCTCAAAAACGACAACAACGCCTTACCACTCGATAAGAACGCGATCAAGACCATCGCGGTCATCGGACCCACCGCGACCCAGACCGTGACCACCGGCGGCGGCAGCGGCGAGGTCGTCAGCTTTGCCAGCACTAACCTGCTCGTCGGTGTCAGCAACTACCTCGGCGAACAAGCCAAAGTCCTCTACGCGCGCGGCCTCCGCAGTATTTACCAGATGTCGCGGCTCACCTCTTTCACCACCGACCCGCAGGGAACAACGCCGGGCGTCACGCACGTCACTTTCGCCAGAGCGAATCTTGAAGGCGATATCAGCAGCTCCGTCACCGAATCGACCCTGGGAAGCGCCGGCTCCACGCGCCGCGAGCCTGAAGAGCAGGAGCTCAACGCGCTTACTGCGCACAAAAGCGCCAACCCCTACGTACGCGCCACCAACAGCAGCAAGTGGACCGGTTACTACATTCCCGCGGAGGCCGGCAAGTTCGCTATCTTCGTCCAGACCGACGGCAAATACCGTCTTCTCGTAGACGATAACGTCGTTTTCGACAGCTCCGTCGTCCCTAAGTACATCCTCAACCAGACAACTATGGATCTCACAAATGCTCCGCATAAAGTAGTTCTGGAACAGCTCTCCCAACAGATTGGCTCGGTCTCGGGCATGCGTGTGGGCATCGCTCCTCTCAGCACCATCGTTGAAAAGGATGCACTGGAGATGGCGTCGAAGGCTGACGCTGTTGTTCTCGCCGTGGGCTTCAACGCCTTCTCCGAATCTGAAGGCGGAGACCGCAGCTTCGAATTGCCCGTCGGACAGGAGCAACTCATCCAGCAGATCGCAGCGCTCGGCAAGAAAACCATTGTCGTCATCACTTCTGGCGGGAGCGTCGACGTTTCGAGCTGGAAGGACAAGGTTCAGGGCGTCTTCGAGACCTGGTACTCCGGTGAACAAGGCGGTACAGCCGCGGCCCGACTGCTCTTCGGCGAAGACGACCCCTGCGGGCACCTGCCCATCAGTTGGGAGAAGCAGATTACCGATAACCCCAGCTACGCTAACTACTATCCGGATTCGGGCACCAACAGGATCGTCTACCGTGAGGGCATCTTCATGGGCTATCGCGGCTACGAGCACAACCATGTCGAGCCGCAGTACCCATTTGGCTTCGGGCTTTCCTACACAACATTTTCGTTTCGCAATCTGAAGAGCACTCCAGCGGGCGACGGCCGCTTTACCGTAACTGTAGACGTTACCAATACGGGCAAACGCGCCGGCGCCACGGTGGCTCAACTCTACGTAAGCGAGGTCTCACCCAAAGTTGAGCGGCCCGTGAAAGAGCTGAAGGGTTTTGAACGCGTCGTGCTGCAACCGGCGGAGACGAAGCACCTGACGATCGACCTCAATGCACGGAGCTTCAGTTATTTCGATGTCAAATCCGCGGCGTGGCAAGCGGACGCGGGAAATTACGATCTGCTGTTGGGAGATTCTTCCCAGGACATCCAGCAGAAGGTCCGGATTCAATTGCCCCGGCCGCTGACAACCTCTGTCAGCGAATAGTCGATCAGTGTTGGTCCGGCAGGGCTGCAAGAAGAATGGGCACGTACAGTCCCGCTCAGGAGTCGGATATCAGATCACATCTTGCGAAGGATCGACTCAAGCCGATCACTGATCAGAGATGGGGAATGTCCGGCGCGTGTCCTCGATAAGCGCCTTGCCCTAGTTGTCGTCAGATGACACTTTGCTTTCAGTTTGCGATCAACAGCCATTTCCCTGGGAGCCTGGCTACTCCTTTAGCGCCTAGTATTATGCAAGAATTCCTCACGGGCGATGGATTCAGGACGCTTTCGATTCGGCCTTTTCGGGTTCGACACTGCAAGCCGCGAGTTGCGCCGGGCCGGCGTGCTCGTCGGCCTGCAGTCACAGCCGGCGCAGGTGCTCTCCTGCCTGCTTACGCACACTGGACAGGTGGTCTCCCGCGAGCTTCTGTGTCAAGCCGTGTGGGGCTCCGAAACTTTCGTCGATTTCGAGCGCGGGCTCAATTTCTGCATTGCGCAGATTCGCTCCGCGCTCGGCGACGACTCGACCACCCCGCGCTATGTTCGAACCATTCCCAAGCGCGGGTATCAGTTCATTGCTCCCGTCGAACAAGTCCCCAGTACTCCCGCCGACCAGATCTCGACCTCGGCGAAGGGAACGAAAGCAGATTCCGGACGGAGGAAATTCCCGGCGAAGTGGCTCGCGCTCTCGTGCGCTCTCATTGTTCTTGCCATCGCGTTTTATGCGGAATATCCGATCCGGTCCAAACAACAATCGAAGCAGTCTCCCATCGTGACTGTTGTCAGATTCGACAATGAAACCGGCGATGCGGGCATGATCCGGTTCAGTGACGGCCTCACGGACAGTCTTGTGGAGCAACTCACCTCCCTGAGCCACCAACGTTACGGAGTCGTCGGCAATGCGAAAATTCTGAGGCTCCCACGTGACCAGCGCGACCTGCAGGCAATCTCACGATCGCTTGATGCGCGATATGTGGTGCTCGGCCAGGTGCAGGGCGGTGGCGCCCAAACTCGGATTCTGGCGCATCTGATTCGCCTGCCCGACCAGACCCACCTGTGGGTTGCTCGTATGGATTGTTCCTCTGCGGACCCGCTAAGCGTCGAATTGGAGGTTGCG
>JAOAPP010000372.1 GCA_025462985.1 Bryobacterales bacterium
GTACGCCAGAAGACCCCGGCCTCACCCATCCAGACGACGCGTTCGTCCCGCTGAGGGCACTCCGTGGGGATGCTGAGGAAGTTGCCGCGCTGGCCCCAGATGCCGATGCGCCACATGCGATTGACCAGTTCGCTCGAGGTAACAAGCTTTGCGGCGGGTTCGCCCCCAAGACTGCTGACCACTTCTCCGGAGAGCGAAGAGAGATCGGGCGTGCCGGGATAGCCGGTGAGTTCGACATAGCGGAAGCCGTGGAAGGTGAAGCTGGGCCGAAAGATCTCCTCTCCTTCGCCGCCTCGCAAAGTGTAGTAATCGGTTGCGTCGGCGTTGCGGAGGTTGGCGCGATAGATACTGCCGTCGGGATTCAGGATCTCGGCGAAGCGGAGACGGACCGTGGTTCCGGCGGGGCCGCTGACTTTGAGCGCTGCCCAGCCCACTATGTTCTGACCCATATCGTAGATGAAGGAACCGTCTGGCCGAGGATAGACGCGTTCCGGCTTCAAGGTGGCGACGACCCGGGGAGGCGCGTCGACCTGACTGGACATTATGCCGGAGTAGGCGTCTGCAAAGACGGCTGGGCGCCAGGACGCGTCGGAGAATCCGGATTTACTCCAGCCGCTCTGTTCCAGGCGCGCGTCGTAGGTCTCGCCGGCATAGATTTCGGAGTGAAGAATCGGGGAGGGGCTCACCTTCCAGGTTTGATCGGTGCCGATGGTGTCGAGAGTGCCGTCCGAATACTCGAGTTCCAGTTGCGCGATGAGACGCGGGATCGGGGGCAGCGAGAAATGCACGCCTGTCCAGGAGAGGGAGCTGGCAAACCATCCGTCACCGAGCAGAGCGCCGACGGTGTTGTGGCCAGTCGCGAGCAGCTCAGTAACGTCATAGGACTGGTACTGCACGCGTTTGGGGAACATTGTGAAGCCTGGGCTGAGGACGTCGGTCCCAACCTGGCGACCGTTGAGGTAAGCACGGTAGGCGCCGAGCGCCGTGACGTAGAGACGCGCTCTGGTCACGCTTTTGTCGATTGTGAACTCCTTGCGAAACTGCGCGGCCGGCTGCGGCAGGAACGCGTAATTGCCGGCATAACGCCTATCAGAAAAAGACGCCGCGGCAGCGGCATTCAGGAACGTCGTGCCAGGGTCGAATCGAGCTTGCCACTTCTCATCGGTGCAAAAACGTTCGACCTTCCCATCGGCATGGGTCAGTTTGATTAACGCGGCGAGACCCGCTACACGCAGACTGTCGGGCGGACCGGCTCCGGGCCCGAACTGCGGTGCGGGTGGGACTGTGACAGTGATATCGACAATGTTTCTGCCCTCGACCAGAAAGCCGGCGATTTCGCGGCGGTCGAATTGGTCCCAATTATTTTTTGCGCCCGCGTCGTGGCCGTTCACGGTGGCTTTCCAGTTGCCGCGGGCCATAAGAAACAAAGCCGCCCTCGCAGGCTTATGTGGCACTTCGAATTCGTAGTGAAAGTTGGCCACTGAGTTGGGCTTCACTTTCGTGGAGTCCTCGCCGGACACCCAAATCCATTTCATTGCCGCCTCATCGGAAGCTTGTTCGGCGTTGTCCCAGCGGATCCATTTTGCGCTCCAGTTGGACTTTTGGAGGAGACCCATCTCCCACCAGGCGGATTCGGCCGCAGTGGACATGTGGTTATGCGAGTCCCAGACGCGAACGGTCCAGTAGTAGCGCTGGCGCGACTGGACCGGCGGGCCACCGTAAGGAATGCCGACAGATTCCCCTCCATTCTGGCGACCGCTGTCCCAGATATTCCCTTCTCCGTTCTCGAGCGCAGCCCCACTATTTGAAACGAGAATCCGGTAGGCCGACTGGGTCCAATTGCGCTCGGTGCTGTCGCTTTGCCACGAGAGCGCCGGCTTGTCGGCGTCGATGCCGAGCGGGTTTACGAGCGACTCGCAGCGCAGGTGAACGGGTCGGGCGCACACAAACGGGATTGCTAATGGCAGCAATGACAAAACACGAACAAAAAATAAGATATAAGCCTGCAATGGCAGCGTCTCCATTCACAAAGAGAACACATTTGACTCACTGCCGTCTGCGAGCAGATACCGCGCAGCAACGATATTATTAAGATCAACTAAATTCCATGAAGAATTCCGACCTCGTCCGTGTGCTGGGCGCCCTGCTCCTCAGCGCGTCGCTTCTGGCATTCGCCGGGCAGCAGGATCAGAATGCGACGCCAAACCCACCGCCGCAGCCGCCGGCAGGAGCTGCGAATGGCCCTCAACCGGGACCGCAACCCAAGGCGCAGCAACAGGCCGAGCAGGCACCGGGGGCCGACAAGAGCATGCAGGAGGCAATGAGGAACTTTCTCGCGATTGGAGCGCCTCCCGATCCAGAGGCCGTGAAGCGCGGGCAGGCGCTATTTGTTTCTAATTGCGGGTTCTGCCATGGCTCGAATGCAAAAGGCGGCGCGACGGGCCCCAGCCTGGTGCGATCGGTCGTGGTGCTGCACGACGGCGGCACGGCGAAGGAGATTACTCCGGTGGTTCGCAACGGACGTCAGGCAAAGGGAATGCCTGCATTTCCGAACCTCACCGTTGCGCAATTTAAGGACACTGCGGCGTTCCTGCTGAAGCGTACGCAAGCGGCCGCAAACCGCATGGAATACAAGATTCTCAACATTGTGACGGGCGATCCGAAGGCTGGCGAAACGTACTTCGCCGAGCATTGCGGGAGCTGCCATTCGGCATCGGGTGACCTGGCTCACATTGCCGGCAAGTTCGACCCGGTCGCGCTGCAGTCGCGGTTTCTTTATCCGAAGACCTCGCGCTATCCGGGCATGCCTGGGCCGCCGCCCGATCCTCGGGAACAGAAGACCGTAACAGTGACTATGTCATCCGGCGAGACTTACTCAGGGACGCTTGACCACTTAGATGACTTCAACGTTTCACTCACAACGTCCAATGGAGAGCACCGAAGCTGGAACTTCGACGATGAGAAGAATATAAAGGTGGATGTTCATGACCCGTTGAAGGCGCATGCTGATCTGCTGCCGGGCTATACGGACGCGGATATGCATAATGTGCTGGCTTATCTGGAGACCATGAAGTGAAACTCAGCAACCTTATTCTTTCTTCCCTGCTTTGTCTTCCGATAGGCGTTGTCGCACAAGGACTGGATCCAGCGGCCATCGCAAAGCCGGCTCCGAACATGTGGCCGACATACAACGGCGACTATTCGGGGCGACGGTTCAGCCCGTTGAAGCAGATTAACGCCGACAATATAAAGAACCTGAAACTGGCATGGCTGTATCACGCCAACGGCGGCGCGGAGATCAAGTCGACTCCGCTGGAAGTGGATGGCGTGCTGTATTTCACCATGCCGGACCATGCCTGGGCGGTGGATGCGCGAACAGGCCGGGAGATCTGGCACTACAAGTGGGAAAGCAAAGGCGGCATCCACACCGGAAATCGCGGCGTCGGCATTTACCATGACTGGGTGTTTTTTGAGACGCCAGACAACCACCTAATTTCGCTGGACAAGAACTCAGGCAAATTCCGATGGGCGGTGGAGATTGCGGATCTGGCGCAGGAGTATTTCTCGACGCCGGCGCCTCTGGTCGTCGGGAACCATATCATTGTTGGGGTAGGCGGGGATTCGCTGGACGTTCCTGGTTATCTTGAGTCGAGAGATCCGGAGACGGGCGCCGTGCAGTGGCATTGGAATACGGAACCTCGTCCGGGCGAGCCAGGCTCTGAGACGTGGCCGAACGAACAGGCGATGACGCATGGCGGCGGCATGACCTGGCTGACGGGCACGTACGATCCGGAGTTGAACCTTCTTTACTGGGGCACGGGTAATCCGAACCCGGTGCATGCGGGGCAGAGCCGCAAGGGAGACGACCTTTGGACGTGCTCGATCGTGGCGCTGAATCCGGATACGGGAAAGCTGGTGTGGTGGTTCCAGGCTTCGCCTCACGATACGCACGACTGGGACAACGTGGAAGAGCCGGTCCTGTTTGATGCAGAGATCAATGGTGAGAAGAGGAAGCTGCTAGCGCAGGCGGCGCGCAACGGGTATTTCTTTGTATTGGACCGAACAAACGGAAAGAGTGTAACGACTACTCCGTTCATCGATGTGAACTGGTCGAAAGGCGTGAACAAGCGCGGCGAGCCGATTCCGAACGAAGCGAAGGAGCCGAAGACGGATGGCGCGCTGGTGATTCCGGCTTCGGGCGGCGCGACGAATTGGCCTCCTCCGAGCTTCGATCCGGAGACGGGGTTGTTCTACGTGAGCGCTTCTCCTTCCTACAGCGTGTATTACCTGACCGACACCAGCGACAAGCCGGAAGGGTATGGCGGGCGAGATAGCGGCGTGTATTCGCAATCGATGGTGGAAGCGATCGATTACAAGACGGGCAAGATCAAATGGAAGCACGTCTTCCCGGGAGAAGGCGATTCGCTTTCGGGTATTCTCACCACGGCGGGCAAACTGTTGTTCACCGGCGATCCTTCCGGGAACTTCATTGCTTTCGATCCGGCTGACGGCAAGATACTCTGGCACACAGGATTGACGAAGTCGGTTTCGAATGGCCCAATGACATATGAACTGGATGGGCGGCAGTATGTGGTGGTGGGCGCTGGCGATATCTTGTATGCGTTCACGCTGCCGCAGTAAATTCGTTCGAGTGATTGTTCGTTTTTTCCTTTGGTCTCTGGCGGGGGTTGGAGCGTTTTCGGCAGTGCTCCAAAGCCCGGCGGTTCCCACCTATCGTCCCCAGGTGATTCATGTTTATCCGCATGATCGCGAGGCTTTCACGCAGGGGCTGGAGTACCGTGACGGGTTTCTCTTTGAGGGCACAGGGCTCAAGGGGCATTCTACTGTGCGAAAGGAAGAGTTGGAGTCGGGCCGCGTCCTGCAGAAGATTGACATAGCGGACCAGTATTTCGGGGAAGGGATCACGGTTTTCCAAAAGAGCATCGTGGAGCTGACATGGCAATCGCATACCGGCTTGGTCTATGACAAGTCTTCGTTTGGCTTGCTGAAGAGCTTCAGCTACAGCGGTGAAGGCTGGGGTCTCGCCAATGATGGTCAGCGAATTTATATGAGCGATGGCACGGCTCAGATTCGCGTGCTGGATCCGGAGACGCTGACAGAACAGCGCCGAATCACGGTGCATGAGCGAAACAAGCAATTCGATTCCCTGAATGAGCTCGAGTGGGTGCGGGGTGAGATTTTCGCAAACGTGTGGCAAACAGACCAGATTCTGCGGATCTCGCCGCGCGATGGAGCTGTGACGGGTGTTATCGACCTCAGCGGATTACTGTCGCGGGAGGAGCGTGAGGCAGGTGCAGACGTCCTGAACGGAATTGCGTATGACTCGGCCGGCGACCGATTGTTTGTGACGGGGAAGCTATGGCCGAAGCTGTTCGAGATCAAGCTGATCCCGAAGGTGTGACGCGACTCAACGCCTCCTCAGTTTGACGGTGCCCGTTATTCCAGAGGGGAGCGGGCGAATATCCTTTACGTCCTGCGGGGTGAAGCGTTCTCCGTAGCGGAGATTGAGCAGGCGGTAGTCGGGGAGGGCGCGACCGGCCATCTCATTCATGGCGGTATTGCCGACGACCACAGCCAATTCGTTGCGGCCCTCCTTTAGAGATTTGCTCACGTCGACTGAGTACGGGGGGTGCCAGACGACACCGGCTCGGAAGCCATTGACGTACACAACTGCGGATTCGTGTACTGGGCTTTCGAACAGAGCGCGCATTCCGAGCAGTTGGTCTGCGGCAGGCTCAATGGGCGTACCGGGGCCGAAATCCAGAGCAACGCCGGATGCGTCAGCGAGGAAGCCTTGCAGGACGTCGATGGTTTTCCGATAAGTGGCTTCTCCAGAGTAGAACCGAGTGTGTTCGTCATCGGTCCAGGAGTGGAGCTTCGGGTAGTCCATTGTGAGGTTCAAGCGCCCGAACGTCACTTTCCAATCGGAGCTGAGGTCGATTTCTTTAGCAGGCGCGGGTTGGCGCGGCGCAGGCTCTGCAGCGGCCGAACTTGAGAATACAAGGACGCGAGACTCGTATGGCGCGAGATCCAGAGGCAACTCGGTGCGGTCGCC
>JAOAPP010000681.1 GCA_025462985.1 Bryobacterales bacterium
GCACGGAGCAAGTCTTCGAGGTGAAGGAGTATGCAGAGGAGCCGGTTGTCTCGAAGCAGGCTCGGGTCGTAGAAGAGGTTCGCGTACATAAAGACGCAACGGAGCGTACCGAAACCGTCCGAGACAACGTTCGCCACACCGAAGTCAATGTGGAAAATGTCGGGTCCGGAACGACGGCGCGTGCTGGCGGCGCGACGGCCGCTGGATCAGCAGCGGGCGTGGGAGCAGGCGCTGCGGGCTCAACAGGAGCGCGGCCTATCGGTTCAACGGTGAGTCAATCAGCAGGTTCAGCCGCAGGCCCGGTCGGCGGAACGACAGGCGGTTCAGCGCTGGGCGGCGGTATAGAAAACGATCCTGGTTATGCCTATGGCTACGAGATGGCAAACGATTCCCGTTATCGTGGCCGCCGGTTCGAAGATGTAGAATCCGATCTCAGAAGCGATTACGGACGACGCTATCCCAACAGCACCTGGGACAAGGCGAAGGAGTCCATTCGCCGCGGCTGGGACAAGCTGACAGGAAAATAGCAGGTCAACAAAGCTGGGAAAATGGCCGAGAACAAATCAACTGACTACATCGTCCCGGTCGTTTCCGAAGAGGTACACGCGGAGGCCGTCCCTGTTGAAAAGGGCGGCGTCCGCGTCACCAAACGGGTAGAAGGGCACGACGAAGTACTCGAGCAGGAGCTGCGGCGAGGCCGCGCCGAAATTCGTCGGGTTAAAACCGACCGCGTGGTAGATGGTCCGCAACAGCCGCAGCAAGTCGGCGACACGCTGGTAATTCCAGTGGTTTCTGAAGTCCTGGTCGTGACCAAACAATGGGTGGTCACGGAGGAAATCCACGTTACCCGCGTAGAGGAAACGGAGCGGGTAGAGCAGCAGGTGACCGTCAATCGGGAATTTGCTGATGTGGAACGGCTGGACGAAGCGGGTAATGTGATTGCGTCGGGGGATCAGGTCGCTCGCCAGGAGGTTCCGGCATCGGCGCGGCGTGTCGACAGGCCGGGGGTGGGACAGCACGCGGCTGCCGCAACCACTCAAGGGTCACGGCGAATACTATCTCAGACCGAAAGCATCATCAAGCCGAAGACCAAATAGGATTTTTTAGGGCGGAAACCTTTCTTTGCTGTTAATTCTCGTGTAACATAGTAAAATTACATACAGCGAACTGAAAGACGATCTCTGCAACAGGACGGCCGCCGAGCTATCTATGCCTGTTCAGGCTCTCTTTATGGAACAGGTTGGGGCGGTACGCGCCCTTAGATATGTCTGGTCCGAAGACGGCACGCTGCTGCTTGCTCTCGATTGCCAGAAGTCGTTGGGATCTGAGATTCTAACCTTCGCCAAACTGCGGGAAGCGTTGGGTGCTCTCTGCTGGTGGCAGCTGCGCCATCCGGTTATGATCGGACATCAGCATGCCTTGGCCGAAGTATTCACGATGTATCACGCCTTCGAGTTTGCCGAGGGACATGGAAACACATTGATGCTCGTTTCCACGCCCCCGGATGAGTACTTCGACGCGCTGGCGGCTTGACTACCACCGGGCGCTTACTTGCTTGTGTCTGTTTTCGAACTGCCCGTCACGGCGGCCTTCACACCTTTAGCGGCATTCTTGGCAGCATGCCCGGTGCCAACACCGATCTTGGCCGCACCCGAACCCACGCCCTTGCCGAAATCCTTGGCGCCTTCGACGACGTGCCCGTCCTTGACTTCCTTGCCGAGCTCTTTCCCGCCCTGACCGATGTTCTTGCCTCCGGTCGTGTAAGAGTTCTTCAGGTTCGATCCGGCCACTTTCATGCTGGTTTTAGGGGTGCCGCGCTTCACGCCGAGCACGTCTAAAGTCTGCGGCCCGAGGCGGCCGTCCGCACTCAGATTTTGCGATTTCTGGAACTGCTTCGTAGCCAACTTCGTTTTCTGCCCATCGACTCCATCGATTGGCCCGGGATCAAACCCTTTGTCCTTCAATGCCTGCTGAGCCTGCTGGATTTCATCAGAGCTCTGGGCGTAAATCGCCGGAGAAACAACCAGCAATCCCAGTCCCAGGGCTGACATACCGAGAATCTTTCGCATATCCTTATAATCCCCCATATTTAGACGGATGCAAATGTAACTGGTCTTGCTGTTTTGAGTACTAGCGCGCAAGAGCTTCGTACTTTTCCTGGTCAGCTTTGTACGTTACATCGTACTTCTTAAAGCCGGCGCGCGCAAATCCGCGCTGCGCCTCCCGGCTCTTCATGAACGTGTCCCAAACGAAGCTCGTACGGAGGTTTTCCGCCATGATCATCGTAATTCCCGTGTCGATGCCGATCACGTCATGGTCATACCAATTCTTTGATGGGTTAAAGGCGTTCACAAACCCGTAGCGGCAGCATGCATCTTTTCCGTACTTGTCTTTGATTGTCCGAAGAACACGGAGAGTCGCCTGCGGGAGAAACGGTAGCGAGCCCGCCGGGCCGCTCGGCACCACGCTGCCATCGATAGGGCCTATCTCGGGCGGCCCTCCCCAAATGACATAGCCGTGTTCAGAATCGGAAGCCGTGATGCCCCATAAATCATTGCTGTAGTCCGGAAACTTCTCCGGAAACTTACGCGTAAGCTCGATGCAAAACAGCCGGTGTGCTTCCGTCGCAAGAAGGGAGTTCAGGAAGTAGTCGGCAAACTGGTCGCGCCGGCCCCGAAAGTCGAACCAGGCCTGCGAATACTGGTGTACGAACAATGGCGCGAACGCGCCGATATACCGCAAACCGCGGTACTCGAAGGTAGTGCGCTTCCAGGCATTCCAGGTCTCGACAGAAAGCGGATGCCTCACGGATCCCAGCCCGAGAAGATAAATCATCATCAGTTCGCTGTAGTAATCCCAGCGGTACGGCAGGAACCCTGTCTCGGGCGACCAGCCTTGCGGGAGTAATTGCGTGTCTTCCGACAGCCAGCGCCATTCCACCCTGTCGAAAATGGCGGTGGCCAGCCTGGCGATTTCGGGATGGCGAAAGTGCTCGCGACAGGTAAGGAGCCCGCAGAGCAGAATCGACGTATCGATGGAGGAAACCTCGGAATCCCAGATTCTCTCCCCGGTTCTCATGTGCGCGAAATGGTAGAAGAATCCACGGTGTGTAGGCATCTTTTCCCAGAGGAAGGAGAGCGCAAGAATCACCCGTTGATGCGCCTCCGGGAGGGAGATATAGCCTCGCTGGTGCCCAATGGCAAGCGCGGTCAGGGCGAATCCAGAGGACGCGATGCTTGCAACTACTCCGTCGTCGTTCGCCCGAACGTTGCAACGATCTTTCACCAGGCCGGTTTCCGGATCCGCCTGCTCCACAAAGAAAAGGAAATTGGCTCTTTCGATTTCTTCCAGAAACTGGTCGTCTTCCGGCGAGATCGTCTCCACCCAATCGGGAGGATGCGCCGGTACCTTTGAAGGCGGTGCACCCAGCAGTGAAGCAAATCCGCCACCCAGTCCTGCAGCCGTGATGCCAGCCTTTCCTAACAGCTCTCTCCGGGATACTTTTGTTTGCCAAGTCTCGCCCGTGCCCCCGCCAAGTAAATCACTCAAGGGAGGCATTCCCATCCTTCGAACATGAATCAACCTTCTCAAAGTCTATGTACCAGGAATACTATGCCGGATCTTGCGCGTCATAAAATTTGACGGGGGGACTCATTTGACAGGTCGGCATGCCGCCGCGGTGACCGGTTCGGCGCTTCTTGTATTCGGATTGCTGGGATTCGCCGTGTTCGCCGCCCTACGCCAGCAGCCTTCGCAGGACACCTCCCTGCTCGGAGTCGTTCTCGTAGACGACACCGATCCGAGGAAGCAGCAGCCTGTCTCGAACGTCCTCATTACCGGGTTCAGTTCGGGGACGGCCGGTCAGACCCGATCTGATGTTAACGGCTTCTTCCGGCTAACACTGCATCCCGGAGCCAAACGCGGTAATCCCATTCAGCTTTCGTTCGTTCATAGGGATTTCGACCCCGTTGAAATGTCTGTGAGGAGCCCGGATAACATACAGGTGGCGCGTCTTAAGTCCGTCACACCGGAGCAGCCCAAGAAGACGTCGGCCCCGGAAATGACGCTCGGCGATGTTCGCATCCGCTACACGACAAAAATGTCCTCCACTGTAGATCAGAAAACCATCGTCAACACGTTCATGGCCGATAACAAGGGAAACGTGCCCTGCAACAACTCATCGCCCTGCTCGCCGGATGGCTTATGGAAGGCCGGAGTTGGTTCGCTGCAATTGGAAGCGCCTGTGGGGGGCCAGTTCCGTGAGGTCAGGGTCTCATGCATCGCAGGCCCCTGCCCGTTCACCAAAGTAGATTCGGACAGGCGCACCGATGGAAACCGC
>JAOAPP010000697.1 GCA_025462985.1 Bryobacterales bacterium
GTGGTGGCGCCCGGCAACCAGATCGCCTCACTATTGGCACGACATGGTACCCTCGCCATGCTGAACCCCGGGAACCTGGTCAAGCTTGCAACTTATCAGAGCCCCGCCCCTGCGGCTGACACAATACCTGTCCAGCCGGCTGTGCCTGACGATCCTGACGTCCAGCCCGCCGGTGTTCACATCCCGGGCGGGTACTCCCATAGCTATTACGTAATGAGTGGGACCAGCATGGCTGCCGCTGTAGTAACCGGCGCGGTGGCTGACCTGCTCCAGGCAGCACCTTCGCTCACTCCAGATCAGGTCAAAATCCTCCTGATGCAAACCGCCTCGAAGACCTTTCCCGTCTCAAGTACCGTTGTTGATTCAGCCTCGGGCCAAATCTATACCAGCTATTACGACCTGTTTACAATTGGCGCCGGATACATTGACCTGAAAGCAGCTATGGCGGCGATCAAGCAGGTTCCCTCTGGAGTGACGGCTCTATCTCCGGTGGCTACTTACGACGGCACAACCGGCGATGTTGACCTTTCTTTCGACCCGAGCTCGGTTTTCGCTAATAAGGCGCTCTGGGGCACAGATACAATCTTCGGCAGTTCCGTTGTGACCGGCAATAAGGCCCTTTGGGGCACACAGGCCGTTTGGGGGGCCTCTTCCGATTCCTCCGAAAAGGCGCTCTGGGGTACGAAAGCCCTTTGGGGAACAAGCACTCATAGCTCGTCAGAGAGCATCGCTGTGAAGGGTGAAGAATAAAGGGTGTCATGACCTCCTTCGAGAATGCCCATGTCTACCAACCTGGGCATTCTCGTTTCTATCCACGCCCATCTTGGCCTGAAAAATGAGAGCTTTCGAGCGCAATCGCAACAAATAGTAATGTCGGCCTGAACAACTAGTTTATGGGAGTCAGTTTCAATCGCCCTGCGCAGGGATGCTTCGTGCGCGCTGCTCCTTCTCTAGAGGTTAGGCCTCTCGCGCTCCTGGGATTCCTTCTTGTACTTGCTGGATATCTGCCTGGGGCCCCGGCCGCCACAAGCGATGCCCCTGCGCAGTCCGTCCAGTTGTCTGGCCGCTCACTCAATCAATATGTCCGCCGCGTTTGGCAGACCGACGATGGCCTGCCGCAAAACTCGGTCAACGCCATCGCACAAACTTCTGACGGCTATCTCTGGCTAGGGACGGAGGCCGGGCTCAGCCGGTTCGATGGCTTTCAATTCACCGTATTCGATAAGAGCAACACCCCTGTCCTTGCCAGCAGCACCATTGCGGCTTTGCTCGTCGATCATGACAACATGCTGTGGATCGGTACACACGGCGGCGGCCTTGCCCGTTATCGGAGTGGGCGCTTCGAACCATTTCCCGAAAAGCACCGCTTTGCCGCCGAAACCATTCTTGCGCTTCATCAGGACAAAATCGGAGCGCTCTGGATCGGGACGGAGGGCGGTGGCCTATTTCGTTATTTCAGAGGCGATTTGAAGCACTACGGGATTGCAGAGGGCCTGCCTGCCAATTCCGTCTTCTCCATCGCCTCTGATTCTCATGGATACATTTGGGTCGGAACGCAACACGGCTTGGCGCGGCTTACACCGGGCGCCCCCCGTCTTTCAGCCGTTGCGCTTGGCCCGGGTCACGAGACAGTCCGATCGCTCTGCATCGACAGCAGAAACAGGATTTGGGTCGGCACGCGCAACGGACTGCTTTCACGGGATGCCAGTCGTGACGAACCCTTTTCCTTCGTTCCCGCTCTCAGCGGATACATGATCTCATCCATCTTCGAGGATCGCCTCCACTCTATTTGGGTCGGCACTCTCGAAGCGGGGCTTCAGCATCTCATGGACGGACGACTGAACGCTCTCGACAAATCTGCTGGTGTATGGTCCCTTCTGGAGGACAAGGCGGGAACGCTCTGGGTAGGAACCGCCGAAAGCGGCTTGGTTTCGCTTCGCGAGGGTGCCTTCACTCCCCTCACGAGTGCGGAGGGCCTCGCCAGCGACATCAGCGTTGCTGTGTACCAGGACCGCTCCGGCGCTATTTGGATCGGATCCAACGGCGGTCTCACGCGATGGAAATCCGGCATCGCCACAATATTTTCGAAGCGCGACGGACTGCCTGACGACATGATCTTCTCCGTCACTCAAGACGGCTCCGGTGTGCTCTGGGCCGGAACTCGCAAGGGCCTCGCTCGCCTGGAAGGCGATAGATTCCGTCCTTACAATGAGGGCCCACCGCTGCCCGCGGCGATTATGGCCACGTTCACCGACTTCGATGGCTCAATCTGGGTCGGGTCCCGCGGCGGCATCGCCCACCTTGTGGGTTCACACTGGACTGCATACACTGCCGCGCAGGGCATGCCCGACCGGGTTGTCACTGCGATCGCACGCGATACCCAGAATCGCCTTTGGGCCGCTACGGACGGCGGCGGTCTTTTTGCCGTTCTCGAAAGCTCGTCTCGGGTTCGTCAGTTCACCGTTGGCGAGGGCCTGTCGAGCAATGTTGTCTATTCTCTTCTGCCTGAGAAAGACGGCTCTCTATGGCTGGGCACCGACAACGGACTCAGCCATCTCTCGAACGGGCAGTTCCAGAACCTGCCAAAGGCTGCCGGGCTGATCGACGATGTGGTTCTGGCAATTATTGACGATCATCTTGGTAGTCTATGGCTCAGTTCCAACCGGGGTATCCAGCGCATCACTAAAAGCGACATCGCTCACTACCTCTCCGCGCGCGGGCGTTTCGCTCTTCCTACTCAGGTCTTCAACCTTGCTGATGGACTGAAGAGCCGCGAATGCACCGGGGGCTTTCAACCTGCCGGATGGCGCGCCTCCGATGGTCGCCTCTGGTTTCCCACTTTGAAGGGGGTCGTCTCAATCGATCCTCGCAACGCCGTATCACCGCGATCCGATTTCCCGCCCGTACTTGAATCCGTTCTGGTCGGCGATAAGCCGGTTTCACCGTCGGGCTCCCTGATCATTCCCCCCGGCAAGAGGCAGGTCGAATTTCACTTCAGCGCCCCAGGCGCTCCCTCGCCCGAAAAACTTACATTCGCCTATCAGCTTGAGGGGTTCGATCATGATTGGGTCAACGTTGGCTCCCGTCGTATCGGTTACTACACCAACCTCCCCGTAGGTCAGTTCAGATTTCGCATTCGCGCCTGCCTGTATGACGCTTGTACTGACAACGGATCGGGACTGGCTGTTTCGGTCGAGCCTTCCTTCTACGAATCGCCATGGTGTATCGGACTTGTGGTGCTCCTGTTCGGAGGCTTTGGCCTCGGTCTACACCGATTCCGCGTCCGGCAACTCAGCCAGAGTAAACGCAAGCTCCTTGAATTGGTCGACGAGCGCACGCTCGAACTTCTTCAATCGCGCGATGAACTCGAACTCAGAGTGCAGCAGCGAACGGAAGAACTCTCGATCGCCAATGGCGCCCTCGAAACCGAGATCGAAGTCCGCAAAGCCGCCGAACTCAAAGCCAATGCGGCGAGCTGGGCTAAATCCGAATTCTTGACGAACATGAGCCACGAGATCAGAACTCCCATCAACGGCATCATGGGAATGACTGATCTCGCCCTATCGACGAACCTCGACGAGGAGCAAAGCGAGTACCTACAGATCATCAAGACCTCCGTGGATTCACTCTTGCGCATCGTGAACGATATCCTCGACTTCTCCAAAATCGAAGCCCGCAAGCTGGACCTCGAATCCATCTCTTTTCGTCTTCCGGAAACAGTCGACCAGCTCCAGCGGCTTATCTCGATCCGCGCCGCTCAAAAAGGGCTGTTCTTTAGCGTCAGTCTTGAACCCGATCTGCCGGTCGAACTCATCGGGGATCCGGGCCGTCTGCGTCAGATCCTCCTGAATCTACTCGAAAACGCTCTGAAGTTTACAGCGGCGGGCAGCATCTCACTTGCCGTTTCCACGGTTCGAATCACCGAGCGTGCCTGCACGCTCCGCTTCGCTGTGGCCGACACGGGTATCGGCGTCCCCAAAGAGAAACAGGCTCACATCTTCGATGCCTTCTCCCAGGCGGATAGCTCCTCTACCCGCAAATTCGGAGGAACGGGCCTGGGCCTGACAATCTGCAGCCAGCTCGTGACACTGATGCAAGGTCAACTAAGCGTGGAAAGCAGTGAAGGTGCTGGCAGCACGTTCTATTTCACCGCGCAGTTCGCCGTTCCTCTTCGTCAGGGCGTCTCCGAACCCGAACTGGCCGCTTGACCTGCCGAGACATGTTCGATCACCGGACGCAGTCTGTTCTTCAGGAAATCATCAATAGGACATGGCTTGCCCGACAGCGGAGCTTCTCCGAACATCCGCCCGCAGGGAACAAGCAGACCGTTCTCGTCGGTCGGCGGCTTCAACCAGAAGCCCTCCACGAGTGCTCCCGGAATGCGTAGCACTCGCGTCTCGAAGTTGCCTGCATTCACCTCCGGCAGGCCCTCCAGCGCCAAGAATGCCTGCATCAATGTTTTGGCCTTATCACCGTAAGCCAAATTCGTCACGGTTGGAGGTGATGTCGCACTGACGTCGCCAGCAACAACCTCGCCCGGAGCCGAACCGGCGAGATAGCGCCAACCGACCAGCCTCGCGGCGGTCGGAAGGTGAAAATCGCCAGCTACATGGTTTACATTGAGGTGCCAGATGGGCTGCGAGTACGGGTTTACAGTGAGGCCGGGCGCAACTCGCCCCAATCGCACCAGATGCAGAAGCCCGGTCTCGAAGGCCTGTCTGCGCTCGGTCGAAGATTTCCCAGAGATCAATGGCATAACGGCCTCCTAAGGTCGATCCAAGAGATATGAGTCGCTCCACTCCCCTGCATGGCGGTAGGAAGAAACGAATTGTGGGTAGGGAAGAATCGAGTTGCCCCAGTACGGATCGGCAACATCAACCCACTGCTCTCCCGAGTGCGACACGGAATACCCGCTGATCATGACGAAGTGGGCCCGCTGCTCGCCAATCCATTGAATTCTCGCGCAGACCGGTCGGCCCGCATCGATCTGAGTGCGGATTTCGCCGAACTTCAGAAATCTCCCCAATACCTGGCAATTGAGATTCTTATTGAGCATTGTGTTGACCGCGGCGAGAGCATCCTCGAGCGGGGCGGTCCGGTCACACTGGACCGCTGCGGCGCCGCAACAGTCGGCGTTCGATCGGAGGACATTTTTTGCGATTCCGCACTGATCCAGCGCAAGACCAGGGAAAAAATAGTTCGAGACTGTCGCCGCAACTGCGGCCCAGCACCAGTTAAGCTTCTTTTGTGGTTCGATTTGGAACGGATTCGGCATTGGTCAATCCTCACGACCGTTGTCAGATTCGGTCCGCGGTAGTTGCGACTGCGGCTGAAGCAGGATAAACGGCCCGATGATCGTGACGGAGCCTGACGCCAAACTGCCCGGATTTCCTCCCGCGCCCTTAGGGCGATCGACAGGTGCGCCCCCAGTTTTGCCAAGCGCCGTGCTCGACGCCTGACTCTCGTCAAAGGTCCTCGCCAAGAGCTTCTGGTCGGAGGAGTCATCCGGGACCACTGGAAGATCCTCAGCCCCCGATTCCACGCGCTGCGTCAATGTGAAGCCGTCTCTTTCGAACTTGATCTTGTACTCAACGAACACACTAAGCTCCTTTTCATTCGCTGGGATGGGATGCCAGCAACTGAATAAAGCGAGGATCTGCTCGTAAGTCCGCCACATCCGGCCAGCGGCTTAAATCCGCTACAACGCCCGCCGGAGATGTACGCAGGACCGCAAGCGCATCGTCCCGGTCACCTGATGCCTCGTACGTGGCGGCTGCCATCCAATGTGTCTGCGCGTCATTCGGCGATTCCTGAAGAGCCTGCGCGATCTCCGACCTTGCTCTTCGGTGCTCGCCAAATTGGGCGCACAAATAAGCGAGGTCAGATCGGACGCTCCCGTTCCGGGGGTTGTCGGCGATCTCTCGTTCCACCAGGTCCAAGGCGCGACGGTACGCCCGTTCGGAGTCTGAGTGCCGCCTCAGTCTCCGGTAGGCAGTTCCTAAGTTCAGCCAGCACAGGTACCGCTGCGGCCCCAGCTTGAGAGCCCGTAAGAAATATGGGATCGCGTCGAGCTCTTTTCTCTGATACATAAGCACGACGGCCAAACTATGTAGGGCGGCGGGCGTTTCCTGAAGGCGAATCGAAGTTCGTAGCTCGTGTTCTGCTGATGCGAACTGTCCCAAGCCCAAATAGGCCACACCGAGTCCGTAATACGCGTGCGGCTCGTCTGGGGCCAGTTCAACAGCGTTCGCCAGGTGCTTTACTGCCTCACCATAACGTGCTTGCTGGTGATAGAAGTCGCCGAGATTACGCTGATTGCGGTACTGCTTGGGGTCCATCTCCGCAGCCTTCCGAAATGCGGCGAGCGCGTCTTCCATCTGCTCGTTACTTTGGTAAGCTTCGCCCAGCCGCCGGTAAGCATCTCCATTCCGCGGGTCCAGGTCAATCGCTCTCAGATACTCCAGAATGGCCTGCTCGTACCACCCCGAATTGGCTTTCAGCAACCCTGCGATGCGATGGACCTCGGGCAAATCGGGATTGCGGTCCTCCGCCTCCTGCACCGATTGCGCAGTCCGATTCAACCAGACTTTGTCGCCTGTTACTGCGCCTTTCAGCCACTGCGCCTCAGCAAGCCCCGCATACGTGAGCGCTGAATCATGATCCGCCTCCACCGCTCGCTCGAATAACTCGAGAGCTTTATCCGCGGTACTGTCCCGACGTGCCGCCGCCAGTCCCGCCAGATAATAGTCCCGAGCTGCATCGTTAACGTGGGATCCCCCGGTCGGGGGTGGCAAATTCAGCGTCTCGGTGATGAACGCCGCGAGAGCGACGGGAGCATATCGCACGTTTTCGGGTTTGTACTCCGCCCTCCATTCTTTGAGGCCGATCCCCGAACGTAAGTCCATCAGATAGGCGTGAACAACCGTGGCACCCCCATGCCGCTGAACCGTCGCCCGCAGTGAATGACTTGCGCCCAGCGTCCTGTGCGCCTGCTCCGGCGTATTCACCTCATTGCGAGCCACCTTATCCATAGAGATAAATCTGAATCGCCGGTACGAAGTACTCTTCAGCTCGGCAAGCTGTTTTGCTGTATCGTGAAGCAGCGTCGCGGAGACAGACTCAGCTTCCGCCGCGGATCTGAACGGCAGCAAAGCGAGCTGCACAGTGTCCACCGGTGCAGTGACACGGAGATAAGTGACCACTCCGGACCCCGCTGTCAACAGTACGGTTGCCGTCGCCGCAAGAAACCAGCTCCGAACACGAGACGGCCCGAACGCTTCCCCAATCTCCTTGGCACTTCGAAACCTGCCCCTCGGGTCCGGATTCAAACAACGCGCGACGATTCGCTCCCAAGTGCCGCGTCCTGTTGGCGGCTTCCATATTCCTCGCTGGCCGAAAGGCAAGGTCGAAGAGAACACGCTCAGTTGCGAGGGACGTTTCCCGGAATGGAGCTCCCACAAAACCACACCGAGTGCGTATATGTCAGACGCAACGGATGGCTTTTCACCTTTCCACAGCTCTGGCGCCATATAGGCAGGGGTCCCGCCGACAACGGCGGCTGAAGCGCCCGCCGTCCGCGCCAGGCCGAAATCCGTGATAATGGCACGAACGGAACCCTCGGAATCCGTAGTGAGGATCACATTATTCGTCTTGAAGTCACCATGAACCAGCCGGTTACGGTGCGCTTCGGCCAGCCCGGAGCAAAGCTGTCTGGCTATGGCGCTGGCCTGCGATTCCGGAATCGGCCCACGGCGGATCCGATCAGCCAGAGTTTCACCTTCGATGAACTCCATGCTGATGAAATCAATCTCACCTGCCGCCGTTGAAGCCGTGTGAATCTCGAAGATCTTGCAAACGTTGGGATGGCTGATTTCGCGGGCGTTCCTCACCTCCGGTGGAAGTTGCTTGCCAAACCCTGATTTGGCGCACTTCAGGGCCACGCGCCGATCCAGTTTCTCGTCCTTCGCTTCCCAAACGATGCCCATGCCTCCCTGTGCGACTTCGCGTATCAGGCGGAAACGATTGGTAAGCAGTTGCCCCGCTTCGAATTGAGGTTCGTCCTCAGGGGGTAGGTTCCCAGGGTCAAGCAGGAAACTCTCCATGCGCTTTTCCCACTGCACGTAGCTCCACGCCTGAGCAAAAAGCTTGACGTCTGGGCCGCAAGCGTTTCGGAGGTAGCGTTCGCGCTCGTCCTCGGGACGGCTCAGAGCCTTTTCCACCAGGGTCATCGCGAAGTCTTCAGTCCGGTACCTGCTCTCCATCGCGGGGCTCCATCCGTTCGAACAGCCATCGCCGGGCATCGTGCCACATGCGCTGGATGGTGCGAAGCTTTATTCCTAGCACGTCAGCTGCCTCTTCATCCGTCAGGCCAAGGAAAAATTTGAGCTCAACCAGATTGCACCACGCCGGCTCGACCTTTTCAAGCTCGTCCAGCAGCCTTCCCACCGTGATCGCGAAATCCACTTTGGCGCTCCTCCCCGGGAGCATTTGCTCCAGGTTCTCGAGCCCGATCACCTCGGCATCGGGTCGAACGCGCGCCAGGTCGATGAGGTAGTGCCGCATTGCTCTGCCCGCTATAGCGAAAAAATGCTGTCGATTCTGCCAATCGCGATTCTTGGCGGCAACCAGCCGTATATAAACTTGATCTACCAACTCCGTCGTTTGCAACGAGCCGGCCTTCCGCTCACGCTGCATGCGGAAATGAGCCAGCCGTCGCAGATCGGCGTGCACCAGTTCGAAAAGCTCGTTTTCTGCGAGGGGGCTCCCGTCGCGCCATTTATGGAGCAGATGCGTGATATCGCCGGTGTCGTCCGCCATGCGCCACCTATTGGCTCAGTACTGTACCACGCTGTCGGGTTAAATTCTCCCCGAAAAATTCTGGCGGACTATTTCCGCGGTCCACGCTATTTGCAGTGAGGCGACACAAAGCCAGTTCCAAAGGAACCAAGGTAACCCCCTCAATCAGGAGCAAATATATGAAGCTGAATCTTTCTTTATCTGTACTCGCAGCGGCGCTGACGTGCACGGGCGTATATGCCCAAACTCTGGACTACCGCGCGGACGTCCCCTTTAATTTCCAGGTCGGCGACACTGCTATGCCCGCCGGACATTACTCGGTCAAGAACGCAAGGGGCATTCTCACCGTTGCTCAGACCGACGGGAAGAAAAGCGTATTTCGACTCACAATGCCGGCCGCCCGCCGGACCGCGACTCCCGACGGCAAATTGATGTTCAACCGCTACGGCGAAGATTACTACCTCACGAATGTTTGGACTGCTGGATCTCGCGAGGGCCAAGCCCTGGTCCAAAGCAAGCACGAGAAGCAACTCTCCATCAAGTTCAAAACCATTGAGACCGCGGGCATTTCTCTGCTTCCCGCCTCACGCTAAAACCGCCATGTTCAGAAAGCATTCCACGGGACGCACAGCTGTTAGGCAGTGCGT
>JAOAPP010000702.1 GCA_025462985.1 Bryobacterales bacterium
CTTTCTGCCGGCGCTCCAACCGGTGATGAGCCGAGTGCGGATGGGCAGAGTGGACCACCAGGTGGGAAATGCCGGCTCGTCCGAGAGCAGAAACCCGATGTCGGCCAGTTCCTCCCTTTGCTCCAGGATGCGGTGGGTGAATCGGAGTACAGTGCGAAAGACTTGGCCGAAACAAAGCTTCCGGACGGCCGCAAGGGTTTCCACAGGGGGCGGATCGAAGTAGATCGCTCCAATCTCGCCGGTTTCGGCCTGGAGGACACCCAATGGCACGGTGACGATCAGGCGAGAGCTTTCAAATGTTTGCAGTAGGCCAGTGAGGGCGGACCGCACCGAGACGCTGACCGAATTCTTGCGCCACCTGACGCGTTCCACGATTGAGTTCAATCGAACGGCCGTGCTGTGTTCCTTCGTTTGGCCGAGAAGAAATGCTGGAACAGCGTCGTATCCATTCAGCAAACGGAAGGAGCGGTCCCCGTCGATGTCCTTGGCGGCCCGGCTATCCAGCGCAAGTGAAGCGATCCCGATCCGGTCATCGCGAGCGGCGTTGAAACCTTCCACGTAGGAAGTCGCCACCTTTTTGGCTCCGTCGGGATGACTGGAAGTCGCCAGGAATGAGGCAAAAGACTGGTCCGGCCCTTCCTCGGCCGCGCGCTGCATCTCAGACATGATGTCGTCCACCGGCAGCCAGGCGTCGGCATTGTCTACGACACGGCCACCTTCAATGTATACGGCATCCTCGGCGCAGTCGTAAGCGGCGAGTCCCGCGGCGCTGATAATGTCCCAGGTTTCTGGCGGACGGCCGTGAATGAACTCCGCTCCCAGTTCGATCGGAATGGGTGAAGAAGGGTCATGAACTGTAAGGATCCGACCACCAATTCGGTCGCGCGCCTCCAGGCACACGACGCTCACGCCGGCTCTGTCGAGTTCCGCAAGAGCGGCGAGCCCCGCAGCGCCGGCTCCAATAATGGTCACGTCCAGCTTGCGGGGACCAGGCACACGAGCCACGAGTTCAGTTTCGCAAAGGCCGATATTCGCTGGCGTCAAAGTGAGAAGCTGTAGGCTTGTGGAATGAGTGTGGGCGCGATGCGCACGGGTGAAAAAGGCCACGCAGTTTCCCCAGCGGATTTCCGAGCGGCATGTGGGCTGTTTCCAAGTGGCGTGACCGTGGTGACGCGGCGGTCTCCCGACGGCGGCGCATACGGAATGACGGTGAGCTCATTCACTTCGGTATCGCTCCACCCGCCGCTGATTCTGGTTTGCATCGATAAGCGTGCGGGCCTGGTGCTACAGCTGGGACATCCCGAATACTTCGCTGTCAACATATTGAGCGAGGAGCAGCAGGATCTCGCAGTGCGCTTTTCGGCGTTTCCCGAAAAAAAGAGATTCGACGGACTGCGGTGGTCAGAAGGCTGGCGCGGCGTTCCGCTGATCGACGGGGTGGTTGCCAGCCTGGCCTGCAGCAAGGAAGAGGCGATTGAAGCGGGGGATCATTACGTGCTCGTGGGCCGTGTAAAGGAGATCCGGCAACATCCGGGACGAGCTCTTGTGTGGTGCGAGAGCCGTTACCACTGTTTGCCTACCCCGCCCGATTCGACGCGAGACTAACATGAATCGACGACAATTCATTCAGCAGAGCGCTCTACTGGCCGGAGCTGCCACCACCGCCTTCGGCATTCCCCCACCTTTTCGGTTTGGCGTCACGGATTGGAACCTCCGTTTGGGCGCCGATCCGCAGGCCGTTCCTCTCGCTACCAAACTCGGGTTTGAGGCCGTTCAGGTGTCGTTCGGTCGTGAACTTGTGGACGGCAAAATGCCGTTGGACAACCCGGATCTGATTGCCAGATACATCAGCTTTTCGAAGCAGTACAAGACTCCGATTGATGGGACCTGCGTCGATAGACTGCACGATAACGGACTCAAGAGCGATCCTCTGGCTCCGCGCTGGGTGAGCGATTCCATTCGAATCACTCGAGCCATGGACGTCAAGGTGCTGCTGGTCCCCTTCTTCGGAAAATGGAAGATCGCAAACGCGCGGGAGCGGGACTTCGTTGGGGACGCTCTCCGTGAACTCGCGCCCGAGGCGGAAAAGGCCGGTGTGATTCTCGGAATTGAGGACACAATCTCGGCGGAGGATAACGTCCGCATCATGGAGCGGTCGCGATCGGACAGTGTGAAGGTTTACTACGACGTGGGGAACTCAACGATCGCCGGCTTTGATGTATTGAAAGAGATCCGTTGGCTGGGGAAGGACCGGATCTGCCAAATCCACCTGAAAGACAATCCCCATTTCCTGGGGGAAGGCACCATTCAGTTCCGCCCGGTGCTCGATGCCATCCGGGAGATTGGGTTCCAGGGCTACGAGAACCTTGAGACCGACGCTCGGCCGGGACTTGTCAATGCCGACTTGAAGAGGAACTTGGAGTATATCCGCCGGCTGGCTTCTCAAACGTAATTCCTACAATGTAGAGAGTGAGCGCGATAACCAGTCGAGTTTCAGAGGTCGCTGAGAAGATCGGCCGTGGCGAACGGATCGATCTTCAAGATGCACGATGTCTGTGGACAGAAGCCTCGGACCAGGAAATGAGATCGCTGGCGTCACAGGTGCGCGCACGCTACCACTCGCCAGGCGAATGCACGTACATGGTGATGCGGATTATCAATTACACCAACGTGTGTGTGGCCCAGTGCGATTATTGTGCGTTTTACCGGCTTCCCGGACAGCCGGAAGGGTATGTAATGAGCCGCGACGAGGTGTTCTTCAAACTGGATGAACTGGTTGCGCTCGGAGGAGACCTGGCCGCCTTCAATGGCGGATTCAATCCGCACCTGCCGCTCAGTTACTACTGCGACCTGTTTACCGCCATCCGTGCGCGCTACGGCGACAGGATCGAGTTCTATGCACTCACCATTGCGGAGTTCATGTATCTGGCCGATCACGCAAAGCTGAGCTATGCGGAGGCTGCCTCGCGTTTCAAGGATGCGGGAGTGCGGTGGATCACGGGCGGCGGGTCAGAGATCCTCACCGAAGGATTTCGGGCCAGGCACAGCAAGTTCAAGTACACGGTCGCGCAGTATTTCGAAGCACAAAAGGCGGTCGTGCAAGCGGGCCTTCGGACCACGGCCACCATGGTGATCGGATTCGATGAAAGCTTCGAGGAGCGCCTGGAGCACCTGGAGCGAACGCGTCGCTTCCAGGACGAAACAGGCGGCTTGGCCAGCTTTCTCTGCTGGACTTACAAGCCTTACTTCACGAATTTGGGCGGGATTGAGATTGCTGCTTCAGAGTATTTGCGGCATCTGGCTTTGTCGCGCATCTATCTGGATAACATCGCAAGGATCCGTACATCTGTCTTAACTCAGAATGAAAGGGCGCTCGAAGGCCTGCACTATGGCGCCGATGATTTCGATCTGCCTATCGAAGATGAAGTGACACAAAAAGCTGGAGCAACGATCAGCACGGATTTTGAGAGAATCCTCTCCGTCGCTCGACAGCTGGGCTTTCGGCCTGAGTACAGACACGTTCCACAAGCTTCCTAGCTTTGCCTTACTTGGTGTGTTGCGTCATGCGAGCGCGGAGTCTCCCTTCCGCTTCGGGCGGCCAATAAGAACAATCAAGCTGAAGGAAAACCGAGGTGTACGGGAGCGCTATGTTCGTCTTGATAATCAATACCCGGAAACCCTTACTGACCGAGTCAAGCCTGCCAATCAACTGCTCGTGAAGGAGCGCATTTGCCCTTCTATCCTGAAGCATGGCGAAGAGCTGATCGCGATACCCCGAAATGCCGGGGGCGTCCTTGTCGGTGAGAAAGCGCAACTCCTGATCGGTATAAATGGTCGGGGTCACGTGCCTGGAACTGGCCAGTGACTTCAGAACATAGTCCAGAACTTCGATCTGTCCGGCGTCGGAAACAATCGTCTCTATTCCTTCCGCGGACTGGCTCGGGTATGCCGAATCCGCTACGACAATC